>NZ_LOWY01000086.1:0-29160 GCF_001524185.1 Burkholderia sp. FL-7-2-10-S1-D7
TCCGCTTGATCCCTTGCTCCATTTGGCACCTCTTCGTTTCGGCGAAAAAGTGTCAACCTATTTCAGGACGGGTCACGGAAATGAAAAAAGGCCGGCATGAAGCCGACCTTTTCAAAAACAGATGGTGCCCAGGAGAGGACTCGAACCTCCACGGTGTTGCCACCGCTAGGACCTGAACCTAGTGCGTCTACCAATTCCGCCACCTGGGCACGTTTCGCTTTGCTGCATCGCGAAAGATCGCAATTATAGCGTGCCCGAAGGGCGTGTCAACAGATTTTTGTACGATCGTTTGGATGGGTCTAAAAAAGGGTGCGCCTGGTTTGTCACGTCTGAATGCCGTGGCCGGTCGATGCGGGTGTGAGGCATGTAGACGTCGACATGCAATGGCGCGTGCGGCGCATGTGGGCGAAGTCGCTTGTCTCACGGCCTTTTTCTGTTACTATCGCGGTAACGTTTATTGCGGAACGGTCCGCGCTGAGGAGTTCGTCATGTCTGAAATCGCAGTGGTTTTTCATAGCGGCTACGGCCACGCAGCCGTTATTGCCGACGCAGTTGCGCGCGGCGTCCAGAAAGTCGACGGCGCGTCGGTCAAGTTGATCCCCGTCGACGCGATCGACGAACACTGGGAGTACCTGGAGCGCGATGCGAAGGCGATCATCTTCGGCTCGCCGACTTACATGGGCAGTGCGTCCGCTCAGTTCAAGGGCTTCATGGATGCATCGTCGAAATATTGGGGCAAGTGGCGTGACAAGCTGGCGGCCGGTTTCACGGTGTCGGCTTCGCAAAGCGGCGACAAACTGTCGACGTTGCAACAACTGGCCGTCTTCGCCGCCCAGCATCAGATGCTGTGGGTCAGCCTCGGTCTGATGCCCGGCAACAACAGCAGTGCGGGTTCAGTCAACGATCTGAATCGGCTCGGGTCGTTCCTCGGTGCGATGGCGCAGGCCAATGCGGACGAGGGCGGCGATGCGATTCTGGAGAGCGATCGCAAGACGGCGGAAGTGCTGGGCGAGCGTGTCGCGATTGCCGCGAAACGCTGGAACGGCGCCTGAGGTCGGCAGCCGGGCCGGTCTTGATGGACCGTTCGGCTGCTGGATCAGTGAAGGGGCGATGTGTTTGTCGCGTGTCCACCGAGTTCGCCGGGCATCGCGAAACTCGCGCCCCCGATTCCGCTTAGTTGCGTGAGTCGGAAATGACGAAAGGCCGGGATAAGCCACTCGTTTTTGGAACGCGGATGGTGCACGGGAGGGGGGGCTTGGCAACGCGGACGCGCCCCCTGAGTTGCGCTTGCAAGTGCAGCTTTTCGAGCCCTCATGCAACGCGCGCAGCGCTTTGCCTTCTGAGCCTGAAAAAGAAAAAGGCCGGCTAAAAGCCGGCCTTTCTTAAATAAGTGGTGCCCAGGAGAGGACTCGAACCTCCACGGTGTTGCCACCGCTAGGACCTGAACCTAGTGCGTCTACCAATTCCGCCACCTGGGCACGTTTCGCTTGCTGCGATGCGAAGACCGCTATTCTAGCGTGTCTCGAGAGTCTGTCAACACAATTCGAGCGACGGCGATAAAAATTTCTTCGCGCGTCGCATGGGCGGAGCATCACGCGCCGATCGGAAGCGCACGCTTTGCCGCGAAATTCCAGCGCAGCGATTCAGTCGTGTCGACGCGGGCAGACAACGAAGCTGCTGCACGGAACGTATCGGCGATGTTCTGCTGCTCGCCGAAGTTCTGAGGGGCTGCGGAATCCGTGCGTCGGGATTCGCGTCGACCGATGTGATGTACGGATCCCGCGCGATCCATGCATCGACGCTGCCGCGTTCGAACGTCGCGCGGCCGTCCGCCGGCGTCAGGTAGTGGATTGCCGTGTCGTTTGAGGGAGGGGGCGAGCTTTGTATGTGCGAGGGCGGCAAGCACCCGGTAGCGGCTGCCGAAAGCCTTCGTGACGGCGATGCGCTTGCTCTTGAGATCGGTCAAGCGTGGGCAGCCGCGCTGTCGCGTTTGGCGATGATGGCCTGCGCTTTCGGTGACGGCGCTCGCTGCGCAACGTACACGAAGCGCGCATGCGTGGCTTGCGTGAAGACGGGAGCCGTGTCGGCCACTTGGGCGCTGAAATCGACCGCGCCGACGTTGAGCCGTTCGGTCAGTGGTAGGCCGCTTGCAAATTCATGCCGCGACACGCGAGGGCCGAGCGGCGCAAGCGACTGCTCCAGCGCGCCGCGCGTCTTGAGCGGCGTAATGAGCGTCGACGATTCTTGATGTCCGATGCGCAGCGCGGATGAGGTGTTCGCGGCGTGCGCCAGGATGCCGGCCCAGTCACGCGTGCGAACGCGCGGCGGTTCATCGACGTCGTGGGCCGTGTTCTTCGCTGGATTCGTTGAAAGCAACGCGGCTGACGTACCAGCGGGGAGGGCAATCGATAGCCGATCAATTCTGCTATCGATCGGCGTGACGGACATATGGCGCGGCCAGCGCGCGTAATGCAGGGCTTGAAATGAAAAAAGGCCGGCATGAAGCCGACCTTTTCAAAAACAGATGGTGCCCAGGAGAGGACTCGAACCTCCACGGTGTTGCCACCGCTAGGACCTGAACCTAGTGCGTCTACCAATTCCGCCACCTGGGCACGTTTTGCAGTAGCTGCTTGCTGCAAAGAAGTGAAATTATAGCGCCCCAATTAATCGTGTCAACATTTTTTTGCAATGCACTGCAAACCTGCCGCTGCGGCGCCTGCACGCGGCATTCGCGTCTTTTGGCAACACAGGCGGGTGATAGAATGATCCGCCGCCGTCACTATAGAACTGTCTGACGGACACTTCTATGTTGATGCCGTGCACCATCAGTCAACGCAACGAGAACAATCATCGACAAACCCTTGAGCAAATATCCGTACCCCATTCCGAGCCGTGAAGAAATTCTCGGCGTGCTGCGTACGAGCGACGCGCCGCTGGCAGCCAACGACATCGCCGAAGCGTTGTCGATCAAACGCCAGGAACGCGAAGGGTTCTTCCGGCGTGTCGCCGCGATGGAACGCGACGGCCAGATCCGCCTCGACAAGCGCGGCCACTATCAGCTCACCCATCCGTCGAATTTCGTCGCCGGCCGCGTGCAGGGGCATCGCGACGGCTACGGGTTCGTGATCCGCGACGACGGCCAGGACGACCTGTTCTTGCCGAACGGCGAAATGCAAAAGGTCATGCACAACGACCGCGTGCTCGCGCGGATCGTCGGCTACGATCGCCGCGGCCGCCCGGAAGGCCATGTCGTCGAAGTGACCGAGCGCGCGAACAAGCGCGTGATCGGCCGCCTGCTCAACGAGAACGGCGCGCTGATCGTCGCACCCGAAGACAAGCGCATCGGCCACGACATCCTGATCACGCAGAACGTGAAGAAGGCGAAGGTCGGGCAGGTCGTGGTCGTCGAACTGACCGACTTCCCGAGCCGCCATTCGCAACCGCTCGGCCGCGTCGTCGAAGTGCTCGGCGACATCGACGATCCGGGCATGGAAATCGAAATCGCGGTGCGCAAGTACGGCGTGCCGCATGAATTCAGCCAGCCGGCGCTCGATGAAGCCGCCGCGCTGCCCGACAAGGTGCGGCCGGCCGACCTGCGCTTCCGCGTCGATCTGCGCGACGTGCCGCTCGTGACGATCGACGGCGAGGATGCCCGCGACTTCGACGATGCCGTCTACTGCGAGCCGGTCAAGGTCGGCCGCGGCGACGGCTACCGGCTGATCGTCGCGATCGCCGACGTGTCGCACTATGTGCAGCCGGGCAACGGTCTCGATGCCGACGCACTGGAACGGAGCACGTCGGTCTATTTCCCGCGCCGCGTGATCCCGATGCTGCCGGAGAAGCTGTCGAACGGGCTGTGCTCGCTGAATCCGCAGGTCGACCGCTGCGTGCTCGTGTGCGACATGGTGATTACCGCGCGTGGCGAGATCAAGGCGTACCAGTTCTATCCGGCCGTGATCCATTCGGCCGCGCGCCTGACGTACACCGAAGTGGCCGCCGTGCTGTCGAACACGAAGGGGCCGGAGGCCGCGCGCCGCGCGGACCTGCTGCCGCACCTGCAGGATCTGTACGGCGTCTACAAGGCGCTGTTCGCCGCACGCCAGAAGCGCGGCGCGATCGATTTCGACACGACCGAGACGTACATCGTCTGCAACTCGCAGGGCAAGATCGAGCAGATCGTGCCGCGTCAGCGCAACGATGCGCACAAGCTGATCGAGGAATGCATGCTGGCCGCGAACGTCTGCGCGGCCGACTTCCTGAAGCGCAACAAGCACCCGGGCCTGTACCGCGTGCATGCGGGCCCGACGCCGGAGAAGCTCGAGAACCTGCGCGCGTTCCTGCGCGGCATGGGCCTGTCGCTCGGTGGCGGCGACAAGCCGCACGCGAGCGACTACGCCGCGCTGATGGCGCAGATCCGCGACCGACCCGACGCGCAGATGCTGCAGCCGATGCTGCTGCGCTCGATGCAGCAGGCCGTCTACAGCCCGGACAACATCGGTCACTTCGGTCTCGCGTACGAGGCGTACGCGCACTTCACGAGCCCGATCCGCCGCTATCCCGACCTGCTCACGCACCGCGCGATCTACTCGATCCTGTCGGGCAGGAAGTACGTGCCGAAGGCGCCGGAAGGCTTCGAGCTGAACACCGCGCTGTCGCCGCGCGCCCGCGCGATGCAGCAGGCCGACGACGAAGCGCGCGGCCGTTCGCGATCGAACACGGCGATCTGGGAGGAGCTCGGCCTGCACTGCTCGGCGAACGAGCGCCGTGCCGACGAAGCGTCGCGTGACGTCGAAGCCTGGCTCAAGTGCTACTTCATGCGCGACAAGCTCGGCGAGGAGTACGGCGGGATGGTGAACGGCGTCACGTCGTTCGGCATCTTCGTGCAGCTCGATACGCTGTTCATCGAAGGGCTCGTGCACGTCACGGAACTCGGCTCGGACTACTTCCAGTACGATGAGATCAAGAACGAGCTGCGCGGCGAGCGCACGGGCATCCGCTATCGCCTGTCCGATCGTGTGCGCGTGCAGGTGAGCCGCGTCGATCTCGACGCGCGCAAGATCGATTTCCGCCTCGTGCGCGACACGCCGGTGAAGGCGCCGCGCCCGGCACCGGCGCCGGCTGTCGCCGGCAACGGTAACGATCGCGGCGGACCGCGCGTGCGCTCGTTGCCGCCGGTGGAGGAAGCCGCGCCGCGTCGCAAGAAGCCGGCGAGCGCGCCGACCGCCGCGGTGCAGGAGGCGCGTGCCGCACGTGCCGCGAAGAAGAAGGGCGGCGTGGCGACGAAGACGCCCGCGAAGAAAGTCCACGCCCGCAAAAAGTATTGAGCGTTCGGGGCAGCGCACGCGCGTGCCCTTGCAGTATCGAGAGACGCCGCGTTCTACCGGTCACCGACCGGCAACGCGGCGCTTTCCTTTTCCATGGATCGCGGCTGCGCTCATCGCGCGGCCGCACGTTTGATCGAAGGTTGTTCCAGTCATGTCACGTCTGAAGGTTCTTTACGGTTTTCATGCGGTGACCGCACGTTTGCGGCACGATGCGTCGACGGTCGCGGAGGTGCTGTACGACCAGACGCGCCGCGACCGCCGCATGCAGGACTTCCTGCACGCCGCGAAGGAAGCGGGCGTGCGGCTGATCGCAGCCGACGAAACCCGCCTGTGGGGTCTCGCGCATACCGAGCGCCACCAGGGCGTCGTCGCGCGCGTCGAGGACGTTCCGCTCGCACAGAACCTGTCCGAACTGCTCGACGGCATCCAGGGTCCGGCGCTGCTGCTGGTGCTCGACGGCGTCACCGATCCGCACAACCTCGGCGCATGCCTGCGTGTCGCCGATTCGGCCGGTGCGCATGCGGTAATCGCCCCGCGTGACCGCGCGGTCGGCCTGAACGCGACCGCGGCGAAGGTCGCGAGCGGCGCGGCCGACACGGTGCCGTACATCACGGTCACGAACCTCGCCCGCGCGCTGCGCGAGCTGAAGGAGGCTGGCGTGTGGATCATCGGCACGTCGGACGAGGCGCCGGGGACGCTGTACGACGCGAAGCTCGATGGTCCTGTCGCCATCGTGATGGGTGCGGAGGGCGAAGGCATGCGTCGGCTCACGCGCGACACTTGCGACGAAGTGATGAGTATCCCGATGGCCGGCAGCGTCGAAAGCCTGAACGTGTCGGTCGCGAGCGGCGTGTGCCTGTACGAAGCGGTGCGGCAGCGGCGCGTGAAGGGCTGATACACGGGCTGACCCACGCGGCCTCGCGCGATGCGCAGGCCGTCGCCCCGAACGACGCGTGCCGCGACTGCGCGCGGCACGCGTCGTTCGGAACTCGCGAACCATGACCCTGTTTCGCCTCGGCGCATCGTGCGCCATCCTCGGCCTGCTGGCCGCCTGTACATCGCCGTCGCTGGTCGAGCGCGGTACGTACTACGCCGATACGAGCCTGCATGCGCGCGGCGCCGATTCGCGGATCCGCTTTCTCGTGATGCATTACACCGAAAGCGACGAAGCGAAATCGCTGCGCACACTGACGGGCGATTCGGTCAGCGCGCACTACGTCGTGCCGCCGCAACCAAGCGTCGAACACGGGATGCCAGTCGTCTACCAGCTCGTTCCCGAATCGAAACGCGCATGGCATGCGGGTGTCAGCGAATGGCAGGGCACGACCGAACTCAACGCGGCGTCGATCGGCATCGAGAACGTGAACCGCGGCCCGCTCGATCCGCAAGAACGCACGTGGCAGCCGTATCCGCCCGAACAGGTCGATGCGCTGATCCGCCTGTCGAAGGACATCGTCGCGCGCTACGGAATTTCGCCGACGCGCGTGGTCGGGCACAGCGACATCGCGCCACAACGCAAGATCGATCCGGGGCCGCTGTTCCCGTGGCATGCGCTCGCGCAAGCCGGCGTCGGCGCGTGGCCGGACGATGCGACCGTAGCCGCGCGACTCGGCGGCCGCGATCCGCACGCGCTCGTCGACGTGCGGGCATTGCAGCTGAAGCTTGCACGCTACGGCTATGACGTGCCAACCGACGGCGTGCTCGACGCGCGCACGCAACGCGTATTCGCGGCGTTTCAGATGCATTTCCGGCCATCCGACTACGCGGGCAACCCGGACGCCGGGACCGATGCGATCGCGCAAGCGCTGCTCGACAAGTATTTCCCCACCACGCCGCCTGCGGAGGACGGGGCCGCAACCGGCGCGCCCTGACGCTCGATCAGCGCGCGAGGCGCTGCAACACGCACCGAAAAAGCCCGGGTCGTCATCCGAGTCCGGTAAACTGCCGGTTTTCCGCAATCCCGCTGTATTCCCACCCCATGACTCAAGACGAACTCAAACGCCTGGTCGGCCAGGCAGCCGCCGATTATGTGATCCAGAACGTGCCGGAAGGCGCCGTGATCGGCGTCGGCACCGGCTCGACCGCCAACTGCTTCATCGACGCGCTCGCGGCCGTCAAGTCGCGCTACCGCGGCGCCGTGTCGAGTTCCATCGCGACGACCGAACGCCTCAAATCCCACGGCATCAAGGTGTTCGACCTGAACGAGATCGAATCGCTGCAGGTGTACGTCGACGGTGCCGACGAGATCGACGCAAGCGGCGCAATGATCAAGGGCGGCGGCGGTGCGCTGACGCGCGAGAAGATCGTCGCGTCGGTGGCCGATACGTTCGTCTGCATCGCGGATGGCAGCAAGCGCGTGCCTGTGCTCGGCGCATTCCCGCTGCCGATCGAAGTCGTGCCGATGGCGCGCACGGCGATCGGCCGGCGCGTGACCGCGCTGGGCGGCGTGCCGGTGTTGCGCGTGACGAAGGACGGCACGCCGTACATCACCGACAACGGCAACGAAATCATCGACGTGAAGGGGCTGCAGATCGCCGATCCGCGCGGTTTCGAAGCGCAGGTGAACGCATGGCCGGGCGTCGTGACGGTCGGCCTGTTCGCCGAGCGCGGCGCGAATCTGTGCCTGCTCGGCACGGCAAACGGCGTTGAAACGATCGTTTATCCCGATTAATCGAAACTGAATGAGAAGCAGTCCGTAATGGCGTCAGGATGCCGTAATGGATTGCATGTTTAAATCCGACGGAAAGCCCGGCCCGGCAAGCGCAGCGCGCTTCCCGGGCCTTTTTTGAAGCCTTATAAATCACCCCATCAAGAAGAGGGATAACCCTGTCAGGTGTTTACCAGATAGCGAAATATCCCCGAACTCATCAACTTATAGATCATAAGAACAGTCGTAACCAGGGCCGGCGGAACTGCGGAGCAGGTGTTCGCAAATCGACGCACGGGGAGGTGTTATGGAGCAGGGCAAAGACCGGTCACTGGTCGCCAAAGTGATGGATGGGCTTGTTGCGGGAATCGTCGAGGACAAGTACGGCGGCATTCTGCCGCCGCAGGACGTGCTGTCGAAAGAGTTCGATGTGAGCCGCACGGTGATGCGCGAAGCATTGTCGATGTTGCTTGCGCGCGACATGCTCGACGTGCGTCCGAAAGTCGGTACGCGCGTTCGACCGATGCGCGACTGGCGCATGATCGATGAAGACGTGGTGAGCTGGCGGTTCCGTGCAAAGCCGGATCCGCAGTTCATGCGCGACGTCATCGAATTCCGGATGCTGATCGAACCGCGTGCGACTGCGCAGGCAGCCGTTCGTGCGACGGCGGTCGACATCGCGGGCATTCGTGAGGCATTCGAAGCGTTCAAGGTGTTGCAACCGGGCGACCCTGGATACGACACGGCGGACGAACTGCTGCACACGCGGATCGTTCAGGCGAGCGGCAATCAGTTTTTCCAGCAGATGGCGGCCATCGTGCGCGGCGCGGTTCGTCTCGTGAATCCGCGCGTTGCGCAGAAGGAGGGGGCGCACGACGTCGCGGTGAAGGCGCATGCGCGCGTCGTCGATGCGATCGAACGCCGCGACCCGCGCGAAGCCGAAGCGGCGTCGCTCGCGCTGATTGATTTCAGCGCCGACGAGATTTCGCGCGATTTCTCCGTGGACGTGCCCGTGCGCGTCTGAATCGGCACGCGTCGCTTATCCGTGCGCCGGCGAGCCGTTTATCATGACGGCCGGCCGGCAGCGTGCCGGCCACCGTCATACGACCGACACGGAAGATCCGGATGAACGACCTCGACAACCGCCCGGTGCGCTTCGGCATCGTCGGCGCAGGCAGCATCGCACGCCGATTCGCGCAAAGCCTCGCTCACGTGCCGGGTGCCACGCTCGCCGGCGTATGGGCACGCCGTGCCGACGCGGCAACCGCCTTTTGCGACAGTTGCGGCGGCGTGCTTGCCGCCAGCCTCGACGCGCTCCTCGCGAGCGACATCGACGCGATCTATATCGCGACACTTCACGACAGTCACGCGCACTACGCGCAAGCGGCGCTCGCCGCCGGCAAGGCCGTGCTGTGCGAAAAACCCGCGACGCTGAACGCGACGCAACTCGACGCCGTGCTGGATGCGGCTCGCGCTGCCGGACGGCTCTTCATGGAAGCGATGAAGCCACCGTTCTTTCCGCTGTATCGTCAGTTGCGCGCGCACCTGCGCGACGACCCGATCGGCGAAATCCGGCTCGTGCGCGCGGGCTGCGCGTCGTCGTCGGTGCCGGACGATCATTCCGTCTATCGACTCGACCGCGCCGGCGGCGCGCTGCTCGACATCGGGATCTACGAAGCGTTTCTCGCGGTGGACTGGCTTGGCGAGGCAGTCGACGTCCAGACGCTCGGCCGCATCGGCGCGACGGGCGTCGACGTGTTCGCGAGCCTGAACAGCCGTCACGCGAACGGCGGCATCGCCCAGCTCTTCTGCGGGCTCGACGTGATGGGACGCGGTGACGCGCTGATCGCCGCGGCAGGCGGGCACGTGACGATTCACGAGAAGTGGTGGAACCCCGCACGGGCGACGATTCGCTATGCGGACGGACGCACGGTCGAACTCGATGCACCGATCGAAGGCGGTGGCCTGAACTACGAGACCGCGCATTTCTGCGACCTGCTGCGCGCCGGCGAACTCGAAAGCCCGATCATGACGCACGAGCATTCGCGGCGAATGATTGCGATGACCGACGCGGCACGCGCGGCGCTCGGCGTGCGCTATTCGGGCGAGTAGGCGGGAAGCAAGGGAAGGCGGGAGCCGGGCGCGCAATCGCGGCCCGGCGGGAGATGTTTCGTGATCAGTGCCGCGCGGGCAGCGACAGGCGCTTTTCGTACCAGCGCTGGACCCATTCGAGAATCTGGCACAGCACCCAGTAGACAGCGGCGGCGGCCAGGTACAGCGGCAGCGGCTGGTAGGTCGCCGCGATCACTTCCTGTGCGCTGCGCAGCAGTTCGGTCACGGTGATCACCGATACGAGCGACGTGTCCTTGATCAGGCTGATCAGGCTGTTCGACAGGCTCGGCACCGCGATGCGCAGTGCCTGCGGGCCGATCACGTAGCGCAGCGTCTGCCCCCACGACAGCCCGAGGCTGTAAGAGGCGAGCCACTGGCCGCGGTGAATGCCGTTGATCGCGCCGCGCATGCTTTCGGACATGTAGGCGGCGACGTTCGCGGACAGCGCGATGACGCCGGCCGGCGTCGGGTCAAGCGAGATGCCGAGGCTCGGCAGCCCGTAATAGATGACGAAGATCTGCACGAGCAGCGGCGTGCCGCGCATCAGGCTCACGTATGCGCGCGCGAGCCCCGCGAGCGCGTTGACCCAGATGCGTTCGAAACCGTCGAGCGGCTCGCTTTGCCGGATGCCCATCATCGCGAGCACGACGGCGCCGAGCAGGCCGAACACCATCGACAGCACGGCGAACTTGACGGTCAGTACGGCGCCCTGGGCGAGCACCGGCAGCGATTGGACGAGCAGGGACGTTGTCGACATGGAATACGAATCGGATGCGTGCGCGAAAGCGCAATCATAAACCGGACCGATAAAACAAAGGGCGGCATCGTTTCGGATGCCGCCCTTTCCGGCCCGCCGTCAGGCGGGAAACAGAGGCGTGCTTACTTGATCGGCTTCGTCACGTCGATGCCGAACCACTTGTCCGAGATCTTCGTGAACGTGCCGTCGGCTTCGAGTTGCGCCATCGCGTCGTCGATCGCCTTCTGGAACTTCGGGTTGCCCTTCTTGAACGGGATGCCCGACGGGTTCGCCGAGCCGACGTTCGCGCCCGGGCGCAGCGGCAGTTCCGAGTTCTTCGTCAGGTACGCGAGCATCAGGCGGTCGTTGAGCGCCGCATCGAGACGGCCGGCGGCGAGGTCACGCAAGTACTCCGGCGCGCCCGGGTACGTCTTCACGTCGATGCCGGGCACCGACTTCGCCATGTCCATGTAGTTCGTGCCGAGCGCGACGCCGAGCTTCTTGCCCTTCAGGTCGTCGAGCGACTTGAACTGGCGCGTGTCGTCCTTGCGCTGGATCAGCTGAGCGGACGAGTACGTGTATGCGGGCGAGAAGTCGAGCGTTTCCTTGCGCTTGTCGGTGATGCCGACCTGATTGGCGATCACGTCGAACTTGCCGGCCTGCAGGCCCGCGATGATGCCACTCCATTCGGTCGTGACGAACTCGGCCTTCACGCCGAGCTTCGCGGCGACGGCCTTCGCGATGTCGACGTCGAAGCCGACGAGTTCGCCTTGCGGATTCTTCGAGTTGAACGGCGGGAACGTACCTTCGAGGCCGACGCGCAGCGTGCCGCGTTGCTTCACCTGGTCGAGGAGGTCGGCCGCATGCGCGGTGGCGGCAGCGAACGACGTACCGATCAGGCCGGCGACCAGCAGCTTCTTCAGCAGCGAAATTTTCATCGTGTGAGCTTCCTTGCCCCAGCGGGGCGCTTGATTCTGAATGTGAGGCCGATCATAGCAAAAATGCAATCGGACTCTAAATATCGTTTGATTATGGCTATATTACGCGGCGCGTTCGTGCGCGATGGCCTTCACGCATTCGGCGACGAGCGCCGGGCCGCGATAGATGAAGCCCGTGTACAGCTGGACGAGCGACGCGCCGGCCGCGAGCTTCGCGCGTGCGTCCTCGCCCGAGAAGATGCCGCCGACGCCGATGATCGGCACCGCGCTGCCGACTTCGGCATGCAGCTTGCGGATCACTTCGTTCGATGCGTCGAACACCGGGCGGCCCGACAGGCCGCCGGCCTCGTCCGCGTGCGGCAGGCCCTGCACGGCTGCGCGCGACAGCGTCGTGTTGGTGGCGATGACCGCTTCGATCTTGTGGCGCAGCAGCGTATCGGCGATTTCCTTGACCTGCTCGTCGTCGAGATCGGGTGCGATCTTCAGCGCGAGCGGCACGAGCTTGCCGTGCAGGTCGGCGAGGCGCTGCTGCTTGTCCTTCAGCGCGGCGAGCAGCGCGTCGAGCTCGCCCGCGCCCTGCAGCTGGCGCAGGTTCTTCGTGTTCGGCGACGAAATGTTGATCGTCACGTAGCTCGCGAACGGATACACGCGCTCGAGGCAGTACAGGTAATCCTCTGCGGCGCGTTCGATCGGCGTATCGGCATTCTTGCCGATGTTCAGGCCGAGGATGCCGCGATAGCGGGCGGCCTGGACGTTCTTCACGAACTGGTCGACGCCGTGGTTGTTGAAGCCCATCCGGTTGATCAGCGCTTCGGCCTGCGGCAGGCGGAACATCCGCGGGCGCGGGTTGCCAGGCTGCGGGCGCGGCGTGACCGTGCCGACCTCGATGAAGCCGAAGCCGAGCGCCGCGAGGCCGTCGATGGCCGCGCCGTCCTTGTCGAGGCCGGCGGCGAGGCCGACCGGGTTGCGGAACGTGAGCCCCATCACGGTGCGCGGCGCATCGGGCACGCGGGCCGACAGCGCGCAGGCGAGGCCGGTGCGGCCGGCCGCGCCGAGCGCGCGCAGCGTGAGGTGGTGAGCGTCTTCCGCATCCATCTTGAACAGGGATGCGCGGGCCAGCGGATAGAGGGAACTGAACACGGGAATTGGGCGGACGGCCGGAATGAATGACAACCCGCTATTTTACCGGGAGTTGTGCGGCGAGGGCGGGCTTCGCTTCGTGGCGACCCGCGGCGACGGTCGCCGTGCCGCGCGTCAGCCGCTTCATGACCGGGACGGACGCGCGCCGCTCTCGTGCAACCGCGGCGGTATCGCTCACGTCAGCCCGACCCGGAATGGCCACCCGGCAGCGGCGCGCGGGCGAGTGCCGCGTCGACCGGCGGCAGGTCGATCCGATCCGGATCGAGCACTTTCCAGCGGCCGTCGAGCAACCCTTCCAGCGGATGGAAGTTCGCCTTGTATGCCATCTTCGGGCTCTCGCGGATCCAGTATCCGAGATACACGTACGGCAGGCCGAGGCTTTTCGCCTGCTCGATCTGCCACAGGATGTTGTACGTGCCGTAGCTCGTGTGCTGGTCGTCCGGCTCGAAGAAGGTATAGACCGACGACAGTCCGTCGCCGAGGATGTCGATCATGCTGACCATGCGCAGCTTGCCGGGCTCGCCGCCCGCCGCGTCGAGGTCGCGGAATTCGACGAGGCGCGAATTGATCCGGCTCTGCAGCAGGAACTGCTCGTACTGGTCGCGGCTGTCGCGGTCCATGCCGCCGCCTGCGTGGCGCGCCGACTGGTAGCGCATGTAGAGCGCGTAGTGCTCCTCGTCGTAGTGCAGCGGCGAGACCGTCGCGACGAGCGCGCGGTGCCGCTTCCACATCCGGCGTTGCGTGCGCGACGGCTTGAACGCGCCGACCGGCACGCGCACCGGCACGCAGGCGCGGCAGCCGTCGCAGTACGGACGATAGGTGAACACGCCCGAGCGCCGGAAGCCGGCCTTCACGAGCTCGGTATAGATGTCGGAATTGATCAGGTGGCTCGGCGTCGCGACTTGCGAGCGCGCGACGCGGCCGTCCAGATAGCTGCACGGATAGGGCGCCGTTGCATAGAATTGCAGCGCCGAAAGCGGTGAAAGCGGCAGCTCAGTCGGGTGAGTCATGGGCAGCTCTCGATGCAGGGAGGGAGTGCCGCGCTAGCGCTCGATCCCGGAGGGGGCGGCCGGTCCTGCGGGGCCCGTCAGCGCGACAAGCGCGCGCTTGTCGAACTGCCACGGAATCGGCGGTTCGGCCACCGCGCGGCGCACGTGAGCGACAAAGGCCTTGCGTGCGATCTCGCGGCCGCCGAGCGACGCTAGATGCGACGTATTCTGCTGGCAGTCTATCATCTCCAGCCCCTGCTCGCGAAGATGGGCGACGAGCGTCGCCAGTGCGATCTTCGACGCATCGGTGGCATCCGCGTACATCGATTCGCCGAAAAACATCCGTCCGAACGCGACGCCGTAGAGGCCGCCGACGCGGCGCCCGTCATGCCACGTCTCGATGCTGTGCGCGTTGCCGGAACGATAGAGCGATGTGTACGCGTCGATGATTTCGGCCGTGATCCAGGTGCCGCGCTGCCCGCGACGCGGCGCCTGCGCGCACGCGCGCATCACGCCCGGAAAGTCGTGGTCGACGCGCACTTCCCACGCGGGGTCGCGCAGCACGCGCCTGAGCGTCTTGCGCAGCGACGGGGACACCTTGAATTCGGCTGGCACGAGGACCATGCGCGGGTCGGGGCTCCACCACAGCACGGGCTGGCCGTCCGAATACCATGGGAAGATGCCGCGCAGGTAGGCCTCGATCAGGCGCGACGGCAGCAGGTCGGCGCTCGCGGCGAGCAGCCCCGGCGCGCCGGTCGCCGGACCGAGCGCGCGTTCGATAGGCGGAAACGGATCGTCCGGGCCGAGCCAGGGGACCATGGGGCGCGGGCTCAGCCGTTGCGCAGCGAGCGGAAGATATCGCCGGTATGTACGCCGTAGTCGCCGGCGGCGCGATCGGCGAAGAAGAAGCGCAGCGTCTGGCTGACGGTCGGGAACGCGATTTCGTCCCACGGAATGTCGGCTTCGTCGAACAGCCTGACTTCGAGGCTTTCCTCGCCGGCCTCGTAAGCCGGATCGGTGAGCCGCGCCAGATAGAACAGGTGGACCTGGTGCACGTGCGGCACGTTGAGCAGCGTGAACAGGTTCTGCACCTCGACGCGTGCGCCGGCTTCCTCGAGCGTTTCGCGCGCGGCGGCCTCGGCCGTCGTCTCGCCCATTTCCATGAAGCCCGCCGGCAGCGTCCAGAAACCGTAGCGCGGTTCGATCGCGCGGCGGCACAGCAGCACCTGATCGCCCCAGACCGGCACCGTGCCGACCACGTTACGCGGATTCTGGTAATGGATCGTGCCGCAGTGATCGCAGACGAAGCGCTCACGGTTGTCGCCCTGAGGAATGCGCGCGATGACTTCGTGACCGCAGACGGAGCAGAATTTCATGTCGAGTGGGAGGGACGAGGTGATGCGAGTGTATCACCGGGGCGGGGCATTCTTGAACGCGAGCGTATGCGCGCGGCGTGCGGCGCGAAGCACAACGCGTGACGCGCGGAATCGGGCGCCGAAAAACAAAAAGCCCGGCATTGAGCCGGGCTTTTTGCATGAATCGGGACGTTGGTTGCGGGGGTAGGATTTGAACCTACGACCTTCGGGTTATGAGCCCGACGAGCTGCCAGACTGCTCCACCCCGCGTCCGTCGAAGAAATGAATTATATGGACTATCCGGAACGCTTGCAAGCACTTTCTGACAATCGCGTTGCAATCGCCGGCGGGGCGCTTGCAGGTCCGGTACGGCAGGCGCGTGAGCTAGAATCGAGCGGTTTGCTTGTGTCGTTCATTCCTGCAGCGGAGTCGCGCGCGAATTGCGTCGGTGCCGTTGCAACACTTGACTACTGCATCGACGGATTCATGGACATCGCTCACGATCTGCAATCGATCGGCGCGCAGGAACAGGCGCTTGTGTTTCCCCATTTCGACCCGGCTCGCGCCTGGGCGCTCGGCAACCGGATGCATGCGCTCGCCACGTCGCGCGGTCATGCAATCGCGATCGACATCGTCACGTTCGGCCAGCCGCTGTTCTATGCGGCGCTCGCCGGTGCGACGCCCGACAACGCCGACTGGGTGCGCCGCAAGCGCAACGTCGTCGCGCATTTCCGCCGCAGCTCGTATGCGATCGGCCTGCGCATGCAGCAGGCCGGCGTCACGCTCGCCGAGAAGCATGGGCTGCCGATCTCGGAATATTCGCCGCACGGCGGCGCGTTTCCGCTGACCGTCGCGGGTGCCGGCGTGATCGGCTCGATCACCGCCTCGGGGCTGCCGCAGCGCGCGGATCACGAGTTCGTTGTCGAAGCGCTGTGCGCCGAGCTTGGACAGGACTACGCCGTGCTGGCACTTGCGAGGAACTGAGCGATGCAGCTTCCGGGTTACGCATGGCTCGCGATCGCGATCGTCGCGGAAGTGATCGGCACGTCCGCGCTGCGCGCGGCGGACGGTTTCACGCGCTTCTGGCCGTCGGCGCTCGTCGTGGCCGGTTACGGCATCGCGTTCTATTGTCTGTCCCTCACGTTGCGTACGATGCCCGTCGGCATCATCTATGCCGTGTGGTCGGGTGCCGGCATTGTGCTGATCACGCTCGTCGCGATGCTGCTCTATCGCCAGGTGCCGGACCTGCCGGCAGTGATCGGCCTCGGGCTGATCATCTCGGGCGTCGTGGTGCTGAACCTGTTCTCGAAGATGCAGGCGCACTGAGCGTGCGCCCGCGATACGCCGGATGACTCACATGACCGATTCCACTTCCGCTTCTGCGGAATCCGCCCAGCCCGATGTCCGCGCATATGTCGCGAACCGCATCGGCTATCTCGAACTGAACCGGCCGAAGGCGCTGAATGCGCTGTCGGTCGGGATGATCCGGCTGATGCAGCAGGCGCTCGACGCGTGGCGCAACGACGCCGACGTGGTCGCCGTCGTCGTGCACAGCCCGCATCCTCGCGCGTTCTGCGCGGGCGGCGACGTGCGCTTCTTCCACGACGCCTGGCAACGTGGCGACCGCGATGCGGTCGATACGTTCTTCATCGAGGAATACACGCTCAACCATACGATCTTCACCTATCCGAAACCGTACATCGCGTTGATGCACGGCGTCGTGATGGGCGGCGGCATGGGCATTTCGCAGGCGGCACGGCATACGGGCGGCCTGCGTGTCGTCACCGACTCGACGAAGATGGCGATGCCCGAAACGCGCATCGGCCTGTTCCCCGATGTCGGGATGAGCTGGTTCCTCGCGCGCACGCCGGGCGCGATCGGCCGCTATCTCGCGGTGACCGGCGCGACGCTCGACGCGGCCGGTGCACTGTATGCGCAGCTTGCCGACGCATACCTGCCCGATGCCGCGCTGCCGGCGCTGTTCGATACGCTGCGCAGCGCGCGCATCGACAGCGGCGCGCAGGCCGTCGCGTGCGTGGCCGACGCGGCCGCGTCGCACAAGGTCGTGCCGACGCCCGACACGTCGGCGCTGGCCGACGCGCGCGCCGGGATCGACCGGCATTTCGCGCAAGCCGACATCGGTGCGATCCTCGCATCGCTCGACGCCGAGCAGGATTTTGCCGCGGTCGACGGATGGGTCGGAAAGGCGACCGATGCGATGCGCAGCCAACTGTCGCCGCTGTCGATGGCCGTTTCGCTCCAAGTCGTCGAACGGGCGCGCGGGGCGACGATGGCCGATTGCCTGCGGCGCGACCTCGACCTCACGCGTTCGACGTTCGCACACGGCGACGTGATCGAAGGCGTGCGCGCGCTGATCGTCGACAAGGACCATCAGCCGGCCTGGCGCTTCAAGTCGATCGCCGATATCGACCGCGCCGACGTCCTCGCGATGTTCGACAGCCCGTGGACGCCCGAGACGCATCCGCTGCGCAACCTGAAGGACTGACGCGCCGCGGTATCGACGCAAAAAACAAAAAGGCCGCCTGCATCGTGTGCAGGCGGCCTTTTCATTTGGGGAGGCCGACCCGGCCTGGTGGCAGTGGGCCGGGGGCCTCGCCGCAAGAAGTGCGTTATTCGTCGCCGGCGTCGTCCGACATGAACGCGCGCATGAACACGAGCGCGCCGAAGCCCCAGACCGCGTTCGTTGCGAAACCGGCGGCGAGCACCGGCATCATGTTGCCCGACGGCCAGATCCCGCGCAGCGGATCGATCGCGAATACGCGGGCGGCCGTCAGCACGATGCCGCCGAACACCAGCGCGCCGATCCACGGCGCCTCACGATCCGGCGTCACGCGCAGCAGCCACGCCATCGGAATCGCGCAGCACGCGCTGATCAATGCGTTCGCAACAAATTCAGGAATGCCGAGCGGCGCGAAAGGTTGCGTGGAGAACCCGGTGGCGGCGATCAGGTCGGCCGTATGCAGGAGCGCGAGCGTCGCTTCGCGAAAGAAGAGGGCGGCCAGGAAGCCGGACAGGAACGGCAGGATGACTTTCTGCATCGGTGAGTGCATTGCAGGCGCGGCCGGCCGGGGCCGTCCGGGCGAAGTTATTCGGATAGGTGCGTCATTATAGGGCCCGGCCGACGCGATATTCGCTGGAGCGTCGTGCTAATCACGAAAGCGGAAAACCTAAGCTCAAAAAAATCGTTCCAAAGCCCTGCAGCGATCCATAGACTGATTTCCCAGAAACAGCCGTGCAATAGCGTACTCGCCCGCGGCACGGCCTGACCGGCGAGCCATCCCGATTCGAACGCACACCATGCATGCGTCGCTCATTTGCGACGCGAGCAGGGGCTCGTTTTATCCAGATTCCGGCAAGAACAGTCAAGCAGGAGCAGCAGATGAATGTTTTCTGGTTTATTCCCACGCACGGCGACAGCCGTTACCTCGGCACCGCTGAAGGCGCGCGCGCCGCGGATTACGATTATTTCAAGCAGATCGCCGTCGCGGCCGACACGCTCGGCTATGAAGGCGTGCTGCTGCCGACCGGCCGTTCCTGCGAGGATGCGTGGGTCGTCGCGTCGAGCCTGATTCCGGCGACGCAGCGCCTGAAGTTCCTGGTCGCCGTGCGTCCCGGCATCGCATCGCCCGGCCTGGCCGCGCGGATGGCCGCGACGTTCGACCGTCTGTCGGGCGGCCGCCTGCTGATCAACGTCGTGACGGGTGGCGATGCTGCCGAGCTCGAAGGCGACGGATTGTTCGCCGACCACGACACGCGCTACGAAATCACCGACGACTTCCTGAACATCTGGCGCGGGTTGCTGTCCGCATCGCACGACAACGGCGGGTTCGACTACATCGGCAAGCACCTTCAATCGAAGGGCGGCAAGGCGCTGTATCCGCCCGTGCAGCGCCCGCATCCGCCGTTGTGGTTCGGCGGATCGTCGCCGGCCGCGCACGCGATCGCCGCCGATCACATCGACACCTATCTGACCTGGGGCGAGCCGCCCGAGGCCGTCGCGAAGAAGATCGCCGACATTCGCGCCCGCGCCGAGGCGCGCGGCCGCAAGATCAGGTTCGGTATTCGCCTGCACGTGATCGTGCGCGAGACCGAGGACGAAGCCTGGCGCGATGCCGAGCGCCTGATCAGCCGTCTCGACGACGAGACGATCGCACTCGCGCAGCAGGCATTCGCGAACATGGATTCGGAAGGCCAGCGCCGGATGGCCGCGCTGCACGGCGGCAAGCGCGGCGGCCGCGAGGCGCTCGAGGTGTATCCCAACCTGTGGGCCGGTGTCGGTCTCGTGCGCGGCGGCGCGGGTACCGCGCTCGTCGGCAACCCCGAGCAGGTCGCGGAACGCATGCGCGAATATGCGGATCTCGGCATCGAGACGTTCATCCTGTCCGGCTATCCGCACCTCGAGGAGTCGTACCGTTTCGCCGAGCTCGTGTTCCCGCTGATCAAGGGCAAGGGTGCGGCGCGGCCGTCCGGCCCGCTGTCGGGTCCGTTCGGCGAGATCGTCGGCAACAACTACCTGCCGAAGGCGAGCCAGAGCTGAACGAAGGAGGCCTGAGATGACAACGAAGACGTCGACGACGCGCGCGGCCGTGGCCGCCCGCGCTTGGCGCGGCATCGCGCCGTGGCTCGTGCCGCTTGTGCTGCTGGCCGCATGGGAGGTCGGCGCGCGCGTCGGCTGGCTGTCGACCCGCGTGCTGCCCGAGCCGGTGGCGGTCGTGCGTGCCGCGTGGTCGCTCGTGACATCGGGCGAGATGTGGGCGAACGTGAAGGTCAGTACCTGGCGCGCGCTGTTCGGCTTCGCGATCGGCGGCGGCGTCGGCCTGGCGCTCGGGCTCGCGACCGGCTTGTCGAAGGCAGCGGAGGTCGCGCTCGATTCGACCATCCAGATGATCCGCAACATCCCCGCGCTTGCGATGATTCCGCTCGTGATCCTCTGGTTCGGCATCGACGAGAAGGCGAAGCTGTTTCTCGTCGCGCTCGGCGTGTTCTTTCCCGTCTACATCAACACATATCACGGGATCCGCTCGGTCGACGCGAACCTGATCGAGATGGCGAAGAGTTACGGCGTGCGCGGCTTCGCGCTGTATCGCGACGTGATCCTGCCTGGTGCATTGCCGTCGATTCTCGTCGGCGTGCGCTTCGCGCTCGGGCTGATGTGGGTGATGCTGATCGTCGCGGAAACGATCTCCGCGCAGTCGGGCATCGGCTACATGACGATGAACGCGCGGGAATTCCTGCAAACCGATGTGGTGGTGGTCGGCATCCTGCTGTATGCGGTGCTTGGCAAGTTGGCCGACGTGCTGGCGAAATGGATCGAGCGCGTGACGCTGCGCTGGCACCCTGCTTATCAATCTGGAGCAAAGGCATGAATGCGACGACTTCGGCGGTCTCCTATGGCCCGCTCGCCGGTGCAGACCTTGAGGCCGAACTGGCGCACGCACGCGTGACCGACGACGACGCACGCAATGCGGCGATCGTCGACCGGAACGGCGGCGCGTCCGTCGTTCCGCTTGCGCGGCGGCGGACGGGCGGCCCGGCACAGGACGACGCGGTGACGCTGTCGGGCGTCAGCAAGCGCTTCGGCGCGCGCACCGTGCTCGACAACGTCGAACTCGGCATCGCGCGCGGCAGCTTCGTCGCGATCGTCGGGCGCAGCGGCTGCGGGAAATCCACGCTGTTGCGTCTCGTCGCGGGGCTCGAGGAACCGAGCAGCGGCGCGCTCGTGACGCGCGGCGACGGCGGCGGCGCGCTCGACACGCGGATCATGTACCAGGACGCGCGGCTGCTGCCGTGGAAGACCGTGCTGCAGAACGTGATGCTGGGCCTCGGCCGCGGTGCACGCGATCAGGCGCGTGCGGTACTCGACGAAGTCGGTCTGATCGAGCGTGCGAACGACTGGCCAGCGCAGCTGTCCGGCGGCCAGCGGCAGCGCGTCGCGCTCGCCCGCGCACTCGTGCACCGGCCGCAATTGCTGTTGCTCGACGAGCCGCTCGGTGCGCTCGACGCGCTGACCCGCATCGAGATGCATGCGCTCATCGAGCGGTTGTGGCGCGAGCATCGCTTCACCGCGCTGCTCGTCACGCACGACGTGCAGGAAGCCGTCGCGCTCGGCGACCGGATCCTGCTGATCGAGCAGGGACGTGTCGCGCTCGACCAGCCGGTGCCGCTCGACCGGCCGCGTGCGCGCGCGTCGGCCGCGTTCGCGGCGCTCGAGGACCGCGTGCTGCAGCGTGTGCTCGCGGGCGGCCCCGGCGGTGCCGCGCAGCACGTCGCGGCTGAAGCCGATCACGTACGGCCGGCCGGGCAGATTCGCTGGGCCGTTTAAATCCGGGCGGCACCGGCCGCCCATTCTCAGACTTTTTTGTTCGGAGCGATCAACCCGATGAGCATCACTGCAATCAACGTGCGCAACCAGTTCAAAGGCAAGGTGAAGGAGATCATTCGCGGGCCCGTGGTCTCCGAGGTCGACGTCGAGACGCCGTTCGGCATCGTCACGTCGGTGATCACGACGCGCTCGGTCGACGAACTTGAACTGAAGGTGGGTGCGGAAGTCGTCGCGCTCGTGAAATCCACCGAAGTGTCGATCGCGCGACTCTGAGCGTGATTCCGATGCCGGGCGCCGCGGACGGGCCATCTGGCCATCCGTCGCGCCTGGTATGTGGGGCGTGCGTTTGCCTCCGTATTCGCCGTCCGGACGAAGTGCTAGGATGGAACGACATCGACGCCGGAGGGCAACGCATGACCCCCATCCTTTCCCCCGAAGCCATCGAGGCGCTGAAGTGGATCGACCAGTTCGGCGACACCCGTCCGGTCCCCGCCGCGTTCGACGATGTCGTCTATGCGTTGCTGAACGAAGGGCTGATCTATCAGACGGCGGCCGACCGTGTCGACCTGACCGCCGACGGCAAATCCGTTTTGTCTAACGAATACGATTGAGCGCACGGCGCCGGCCGCCGAGGCGGCCCGGCGTTGCGTCGCCACGGAGCGAGCGATGGAACCGAGAGGCAGCGATCTCGGCGATTTCAGCGAGCCGTACCGCGGCTACGAGATCGAAGTGAAGACCGAGCAGGTGTGGGACGGCGAGCATGCGCACTACCGCGTGCTGCAGGGCGCGGCCGTGCGGATCGACTGGCGGCTCGTGAAAGTCGACGGGATGCTGCTGACCGAACGGCGCGTGATCGAGCGCGTACTCGAAGAGGCGCGGCGGGCCGTCGACGCCGAACTGGGCGAGGGCGGGCCGGTCTAGCCAGGCTGCCGGGCCGGCCTGGTCGCGTTGCGGTAAAATGTCGGGTTGTTTCCCGCGCCGCTTGCTGCCCCCGAATTCCATGTCCGCATCGTCCTCGCTTCCCCCCCGCCGCGTTTCCGTCGCGCCCATGCTCGACTGGACCGACCGTCATTGCCGGTCGTTCCATCGCACGTTGACGCGCGACACGTGGCTGTATACGGAAATGATCACGACGGGCGCGCTGCTGTTCGGCGACGCCCAGCGGCATCTCGCGTTCACGCCGAACGAATCGCCGGTCGCGCTGCAGCTGGGCGGCAGCGAACGGGACGATCTCGCGCGCGCCGCGAAACTCGGCGAGCAGTGGGGCTATGACGAGATCAACCTGAATTGCGGCTGTCCGTCCGAGCGCGTGCAGCGCGGTGCGTTCGGCGCGTGCCTGATGAACGAGCCGCAACTCGTTGCCGATTGCGTGAAGGCGATGCGCGATGCCGTGTCGGTGCCGGTCACGGTCAAGCATCGGATCGGAGTCGACGCGGTCGAGGACTATGCGTTCGTGCGGGACTTCGTCGGCACGGTGGCCGAGGCGGGCTGCGAGACGTTCGTGGTGCACGCGCGCAATGCGATCCTGAAGGGGCTGTCGCCGAAGGAGAACCGCGAGATCCCGCCGCTCAAGTACGACTACGCCTATCAGCTTAAGCGCGATTTCCCGTCGCTGGAGATCGTGATCAATGGCGGGATCAAGACGCTCGACGAAGTCGCGCAGCATCTCGAACATGTGGACGGCGTGATGCTCGGCCGCGAGGCGTATCACAACCCGTACGTGCTCGCGGGCGTCGATGCGCGCTTCTACGGGTCGACTGCGCCGATGCCGACGCGCGAGGAGGCCGAGGCGAAACTGATCGAATACTGTGCGGCGGAACTGAAGCGCGGCACGTATCTCGGTGCGATCGTCCGGCACGCACTCGGGCTGTATCGCGGCGTCGCGGGTGCGCGTGGCTGGCGTCGCGTGCTGTCGGACAACAAGAAGCTCGCGCGTGGCGATCTGGCCGTGTTCGACGAGGCGCGCACGCATCTGAACGACGCTCTCGAAAATTTTGAAAAAAATGCTTTGCAAGACGGAAAAGTCTTCGTATAATCTTGTTCTTCGCTGCTGAACACGAAACGAAACAGCGAAGAAACAAAGCAGTATCAGTGGTGGCTGTAGCTCAGTTGGTAGAGTCCAGGATTGTGATTCCTGTTGTCGTGGGTTCGAGTCCCATCAGCCACCCCAAAGAATGCATTAACAAAACAGGCGCTTAGGCGCCTGTTTTGCTTTGCGGGGGACAACTCGGGGACAATAACGTCGATTCGAGCCTCGCCATCTCTAGAGCGTTCTGCTCGCCATCCATCCATTTCGCGTACGTTGTCAGGAACATCTCGATGCTGTGCCCGAGCTGTTTCGCGCAAAAGGCTGGGGTCATTCCGGCCATCAGCATCGCCGTCGCGTAGCTATGCCGCATGTTGTACGGCCGGCGATAGCGAATTCCGAGTCGTTTCAGGATTGGTGTCCAGAAGCTTCGCCGGAATGCGCGCTCGTCTTCCCATCGGGTGTTGTACCGCGGATCATGAAAGATTGCGGCGCCACTGATTTGGGTGAATGAGCGTTGACGCGTCAGCGCGGCCAGCGCGCGGCTGTTTAGGCGCACCGTGCGGGCGACCGCTGTCTTGGTTCGATCCTTATGTTCGCCGCGTACCAGCGCTTCGGCAACCAGGATCGTCCCGTTCTGCAAATCCACATTCAGCCACTGCAAGCCGAAGATCTCCGATGTCCGAAGGCCAGTCCAAAACCAGAATTCGATGAGGTTGTGCACCTGCCCGGGATAAGCACGCTCGGCCTCGCCGATCACTTTTTCCGATTCATCGCGGGAAAACGGATCGGGCGGGGGCTTTTGGTGTTTGGCGCGAGGCACGTTTGCCGCGGGATTGTCGGTCAGCACATTGTCGGACACCGCTAAGTCGAGCGCCTTTCTCATCACCGACACGTAATTGTTGATCGTTTTGCCGCTCAGGTCGGGCCGGCCTGCGATCGCAGTCAATATGTGACTCAACTTCAATTTGCGGAGCGGAGTCGGTCCAAGTGGATTCTGATTCTTGTCGCACGCCGCGGCTTTCCAGAATCTGATGGCGCTCTCGTATCCATCTTTCGTCGACGATTCGATTCGCTGGGCGGCGAGCCAGGTATCGAGCCAGCTGCCGACAGTTAGCGTGCTGGGTGCGCCAGCGGTCGGAAAATATTCGACCAAGCTGAATGTCCCGAGACGGATCCGATCGACGATCTCCGCGATCAGGCGATAGGCATACTTCACGTTCGCGGGAGTGGGCGGCATCGGTTTGCCGTTTAGCATCAGAGTTTGCCGCTCCCGCTTGCCGTCGAGCGTAAAGTTCAGTCGGATGGAGGCTGCGCGGATTTCTACGCCGCCGCTTGTTCTACCCATAGTTGATACCCTTTGATGGAAATGAAGATTCCGCCGTCTGGCGAGCGACGGTACTCGCGACCGTCGAGCCACTTTCCGTCCTCGATTTTTAGACGGATGAGGGCGCGGGGACTGTTGAAGTAGCAGCTCCCACACATGTCGCTAGCACAAGCCTGCCGGTTGATCGAGCGCACTTCGGTTATCGCCCAGTCACTCGGATTTGGTGCAGCCTTCCATTTTCGTAATCACTGCGTCCTTGCTTGCAGTAATCTGAGCGCGCTCCTGTTCAGACAAGGTCCACCTGTCTAGCCTGTACTGTAGCTGTTGGACTTGAGATTTAAAGAATTCGCAGACATCGGCACGTTTTGCGCCGACCGTTAACGTCGCGATTTGAGAGGCCTGCGTTGTAACCGTTTGCTGGCTATCTGCATACGCCTTCTTCCAGTCAGCATTGTTTTGTTCGAGAGCCTTGATGCGCTCTGTCGCAATGGCCAACGATGCTGCAGCCTTCGACAATTCTGCTTTGTCAGCGACTGACGCTGTTGCGCATTGCGCGATTGCGGAATCAGATCCGTTCGACTTTCCAAGATTGTATGCGCCGGTTGCGATAGTAATCGCGGCGCCAATCGCCGCGAAAGCAGTTCCAATCATCGCTGCGGATGAGAATTTCCCGTTCGTAGGTATGGTGGCCGACATTTATTCGGATGGATTTTGGTTGACGTGCGCGTGAGGCTCTAATGTGTGCTGGCGGAAAGCCGAATTTTCGAGTTCGATATAAGGTCAGAGTCCTAATGCCGGGTGAATTGATCGACCTTCTTTTGCTGAATGTTAAAGCAATTTGCGAGAGGAATGCTCGTCTCCGATGGTTGGGTATCGATTCTTGGGTTGCGCGGCTCAGGATGTATTATTTATACCCGAACACACTAAAGTTTGATATTTTTATGCCGTTAACCTGCCTAATATAATGTGCAAATAATCGAAATGATGTGGTCATTATTGTGCGTAATATATCAGCAAATATAAAAATGGCGAAGAGCATGTTGCTAAAGAATATATCGGTAAAGAGTACGCGCTGGGAAGTGGAGTCTGATGGGGTTGAGGTGCTGCATGCGGACGAACCGCATGCATTGGTAATGGCTGCGGGTTATTTGAAGTTCAAGTTGGCAAAGGACGAGAGCGAGGGAATTTATTTCCGGGGGGCAGCGAAAACTCTACAAAACGCTGCCACCTACTTTATATCGAGATCTTGCGAACCAAAAGGCGCAGGACAAAAGACATGTTTCATTGTCGGACCTAGTAGCGAAATTTAAAAACAGCGGTAAAATATTTAAATCATTTGGCGATTATGCACACGAGCCATTACTTCAGCGCTATGGAATTTTAACAACATGGGTCGATCTGGTTGATAACGTTTGGGTTGCGTTGTGGTTTGCGTGTCATCGAGCTATGACGGAGGCGGAACGCTTTTTGCGTTTTGAGCGCAGGATGCCTGGCGATCAAGAGCGATATGCTTATATCTTGCTCGTCGCTGCGGACATTGACGGAAGAAATAGGGTAAAGCCAGGATATTTTTATGGCGAGAACACAGAACTAGTCGATCTTCGGATGGCTGCACCTTCCGTTTTTCTGCGGCCGCACGCTCAACACGGACTTTTGTTTAGAAAGTTCGGGAAGGACGGAAGCCGTCCAATCGACTACTCTGACCAAATTCGAGGGAACATCCGTGTTGATCTTGCCAAAGCTCTAGATTGGCTTGGTACCGGGAAGATGGTGAACACGCATTCGCTGTTTCCGCCACCATATTACGACAGTGGCTATCGAATCTTGCTGGCGTGTGGGGTGGATGGGAACAGGACTGTCGGAACAATCTCGCATGTAGGTGCCTAGGGTGGACTGGGTTAGACGAAAGTTCGGGTTGTAAACTCTTACGAGATTCGCTATATTGACGAATTCTGGCGCAAGGTGCGCCTAAATGAAGCCCACCCGGGAAGCCGCGTGGGCTTCTTCGTTACTATCCCTCTGAAATGAAAGTCGAGCGGTTTCCTACGGGTTTCCTATAAATGTACTTACCCCGATACGGGGAATAACAAGGAGACCGCAACATGAAGACAGCATTGCTTGTTCGCGTGGTGGCTGGGGTGTTGCCGCTGTCCGGATGCGGAATGTTTTCGCCGCCTCCAGTCCAACCAAGTGACATTACGGTTGAGCAAGCGTTGGCCTCGGTGGGGGATGGACTAGCAGTGTTCAAGAAGAAGCTAGACTCGAACAATATGCAACTGGGCATGTATGTCGATACGATCAATTTGGAATTGGATCTAACGACAGATCAGAAGGGCGACGGAAAGTTGTCAGTTGACTTCTCAAAAGGATTTCAACTGGGTCCACAGTTGGGCATGGAGCAAACGGTGGACGCCAGCCGCGGAACTAAGCTGTTTATAACGCTGAAGCAAGCCATGGTTCCCATCAAACAGAGCCAAGATGCGTCTCGGGGTGACGGAGCCAGCCATGCAGGAGCCCACGCGCAAGCGCCGGCAAATCCGCATGACAAGACGCAGAATGGCCACGGAGGCGTTTCCGAAGGCCCGTCAAGGGTTCCGTTTCACGTGCCGTGGAAGATTCTCGGACAAGACCCGCAAATGTAAGTCCCGGATATTTGACTTCGAAGCTCGTCGATCGGTTGCCGACGAGCTTTTTCGTTTCCGTGCCTGTCGAGGCGTTTAATCTGAAGGCCACCGATGGAGGGGGCGTGGAGCCGCGGCATGGCTGGTCAGGGTGAGTGGTCGGCTGTTCGATCAAGTTGTCTACGGGGAGCCGATGTTCCCGTAGGGATCCACACTTGTGGGATATCGATGTGCTCCTTCGCTTAGGTCAAAACGTCTATCATATGTACAACACAACAATTGGAGGAATGCATGGCAACCTACAAGGAACTGAAAGCCCAAGCGGAGGCATTGGCTGAGAAAGCAGAAGCTGCTCGCCTAGCTGAGTTTCGGGCCGTTGTCGAAGAGATCCGTGCCAAGGTCGCGGAGTACGGCATTACCGAGAAAGACATTTTCGGTGCGCGTCGTGGCAAGTCAGGAACGCAAACGAAGGCGCCAACGGAGGCGAAGTACCGCGATCCGAAGACCGGCGCGACCTGGTCGGGCCGTGGTCGTGCGCCGGCTTGGATTAAGGATGCCAAGAATCGGAATCGATTCCTGATCCAAGAGTAAGAGACGGTTTCATAAAGGCTGTTCGGCGCGCCGGAGGGTATTCCAGCAAATCAGGCAGCAACCGAGTTTGAGGAACGCCCCGTGCATGTCGGCGCGACGCTCGAAACGAATCCGGAGGCGACGGAAGTGATGCAACCAGGTATGTGTGCGTTCGACTACCCAGCGATATTTTCCCAGGCCGCTGCCATGTTCGGTACGGCGCTTGGCGATCACCGGCTCGATACGGCGATTGCGCAATGCTCGTCGATGTCGCTCGGAGTCGTAACCGCGATCGGCGTAGACAACGCGCGGTCTCTGCAGCGGGTGGCCGCGTAATGTGCGAATCGGCGGAATTGCGTCGATCAGCGGCAGCAGTTGCGTGACGTCGTGGTCGTTCGCGCCGGTCAGGATCGCGGCAAGCGGGGTGCCGTTGGCGTCGGTGACGATGTGGTGCTTGGAACCGGAGCGCGCACGATCGGTAGGGTTTGGCCCAGTTTTTGGGTCGCCCCAACGGCGCGAATCGATGATGAATCGACAGCGGCTCGCGAGAAGTCGATCTGGTCTGCTGCGCGCAGCTTCGCCAGCAGCAGTTCGTGCAAGCGGTCCCACACGCCTGCAGCCTGCCAATCGCGTAGCCGTCGCCAACACGTCACGCCCGAGCCGCATCCCATCTCGGCGGGCAGGTCGCGCCAGCGCAGTCCGGTCTTGAGAACGAACAAGATACCGGTCAGCGCGGCGCGATTCGAAACAGGCAGGCGGCCCGGACTCTTCTCGCGCCGCGGCTTGGCTGGCGGCAGCAACGGCTCGATCAGTGTCCACAATTCATCGTCGATGATCGGCTTGCCCATCTCCTCGGCCTCGGTTGTTCCGATACCTGAGGTTAACAGCTCGCCGCATAAGTTAACAGCCCCAAACAGCCTTTTTGAAACCGTCTCTAAGCGTGGAGCAGACACATTTGGACCGGCCAGCCTTTCGTAGACATCTTCGAGCCATAATTTATGGCAACCGAGGAGGTCAGCATGAGCGGCAAGC
>NZ_LOWY01000087.1:0-60925 GCF_001524185.1 Burkholderia sp. FL-7-2-10-S1-D7
GCAGCCGCTTCGCTGCGCTGTCGCGCTTCCTGCCGTCGGGCCGAGGCATCGCGATCGGCGTGCCGTTCCTGTGGCTCGCGGTCTTCTTCGCGCTGCCGTTCGTGCTGGTGCTGAAGATCAGCTTCGCCGACCAGATGCTCGGCATTCCGCCGTACACCGCGCTCGCGCGGCTGGAGGCTGGCACGGTGCAGGTCGTGCTGTCGCTGAAGCATTACGCGCTGCTGCTGCAGGACGACCTATACCTGAAAACCTACGTCAGCTCGCTGAAGATGGCCGCCGCGTCGACGCTGATGTGCCTGCTCGCCGGCTATCCGATCGCGTATTGCATCGCGCGCTCGGCGCCGGCCCGCCGCAACCTGCTGATGATGGCCGTGATGCTGCCGTTCTGGACGTCGTTCCTGATCCGCGTGTATGCGTGGGTCGGGATCATGAAGGACGACGGGCTGCTGAATCGCGCGCTGGCGGCACTCGGCGTGATCGCGACGCCGCTGCGCCTGTATCACACCGACGCGGGCGTCTACATCGGCATGGTCTATTCGTACCTCCCGTTCATGGTGATGCCGCTGTACGCGCACCTCGTGAAGATGGACCTCACGCTGCTGGAGGCCGCCCACGATCTCGGCGCGACGCCGTGGTCCGCGTTCTGGCGCATCACGTTGCCGCTGTCGAAGAACGGCATCGTCGCGGGCAGCCTGCTCGTGTTCATCCCGGCAGTGGGCGAATACGTGATTCCCGAGCTGCTCGGCGGCGCGAACACGCTGATGCTCGGCCGCGTGATGTGGGACGAGTTCTTCAACAACATGGACTGGCCGATGGCGTCCGCCGTGACGGTGACGATGGTGTTGCTGCTGCTCGTGCCGATGGCGCTGCTCCATTACAGCCAGACCGAAGCGGAGGCGCAGAAATGACGCGCGCGAATCGCATCCTGTCCGCGTGCGTGCTGGGCGCGGGCTTCCTGTTCCTGTACGTGCCGATCGTCAGCCTCGTCGTCTATTCGTTCAACGAGTCGAAGCTGGTGACGGTGTGGTCGGGCTTCTCGCTGAAATGGTACGGCGCGCTGCTGCACGACGGCGAACTGCTCGCGGCCGCGTGGCTGTCGCTGAAGATCGCGTTGCTGACGGCCACTGCGTCGGTCGCAATCGGCACGTGGGCCGGCTTCGTGCTGGCCCGCATGGGACGCTTTCGCGGCTTCACGCTGTACGTGGCGATGATCAACGCGCCGCTCGTGATTCCCGAAGTGATCCAGGGCATCTCGCTGCTGCTGCTGTTCGTCGCGATGCAGCAGACCTTCGGCTGGCCGGCCGGGCGCGGCTGGCTGACGATCTGGATCGGCCACGTGATGCTGTGCCTGTCGTTCGTCGCGGTGATCGTGCAGTCGCGCGTGAAGGAGCTCGACCGCTCGATCGAGGAAGCCGCGCTCGACCTCGGCGCGAGGCCGTGGAAAGTGTTCTTCGTGATTACGCTGCCGCTGATCGCGCAGGCGCTGGTGTCAGGCTGGCTGCTCGCGTTCACGGTGTCGATCGACGACGTGATCCTGTCCGCGTTCCTGTCGGGCCCCGGTTCGACGACGCTGCCGCTCGTCGTGTTCTCGCGCGTGCGGCTCGGTCTGAATCCGGAAATGAATGCGCTCGCAACGGTGTTCATCTCGGTCGTGACGATCGGCGTCGTCGTCGTGAACCGCGCGATGCTGGCCCGCGAGCGGCGGCAGGCGCGCGATGCGCGTAGGTGGCATGCGGCGTCCACGCCGGATGCGCCTGCGTCACCGGCCGCTCGGGCGACTGCGCGCCCGTCGGCCGCGCAACCCCGGCACGCCCCCGCACCGCATCCCGTGAAGTGAAGAACGACCAGGAGACTTTCCATGAAGAAGAAGTATCTGTGCGCGCTGATCGCCGGTGCGCTGCCGGGGCTCGCCGTCGCGAGCTCGAGCGCCGACCAGATCAGGGCGCTGCAGCAGCAGCTCGCCGTGCTGCAGCGGCAGATGAGCGCGATGCAATCGCAACTCGCCGCGAAACCGGGGGCCGTGCCGGCTGCATTCAACGCGGCGCCAGTGGCGACCGGCGCGGCCGCCGCCGACGCGTCGGCGCCCGGCTACGGGCAGGCGCCGGCCGTGCTGACCAACGACGACGTGACGGAAATTCGCCAGCAGGTCGCGAACCAGCAACTGAAGGTCGACTCGCTGACCGACGCGGCGCGCACGGGCCCGATCGCGGGGCTGTCGGTGACCGGCTACCTCGACCCGACCTACGTGTACAACCGCGGCGCCGGCACGTCGTCGTTCCAGTTCGCGAACCATGAGAACGCATACACCTACTACAACAGCACGTTCGGCGACGTATTCCTCGACATCAAGAAGACGTTCGGCGTCGGCCCGACCGCGCCGTCCGCGGAAATCACGCTGATGCCGAACCGCGGCGCGGGTCTGTCGATGATGACGGGCAGCGGCGCGAGCGGGCTCGACATCGTGAACACGGCGGTCGTCACGGTGCCGCTGTCGGGCACGACGGCGTTCGTCGGCGGACTCGTGCTCGGCTTCGGTGGCTACGAGTACCAGCAGTCGAACCAGATGCTCACGCTCACGCACAACCTGCTGTACGACTTCTCCGACCCCGGTTCGTCGATCGGCGCGGGCATCAACTACCAGAGCGCGGACGGCCACTGGGAGTGGAAGTTCTTCGTCGGCAACGAGCAGTTCCGCAGCGCGGGCGCGGTTACGCAGACGGGCGTCAACGCGCTCGGCGACCCGATTACGACGAGCAACAAGGTGCCGACCTTCACCGCGCGCGTCGACTACATGCACGGCAGCGCGCTCGATATCGGCGGCTCGATCAACATCGGCCGCCAGACGCTGCCGAGCGCGATCGATCCGGCGACCGGCAACGTGCGCTACGGCGTCGGCGGCAACGCGCCGAGCGCGTACGGCGCGTTCTTCTTCGGCGAAGCCGACGCGACCTACACGCTCGCCGACGCGCAGTACAACGCCGAGATCGACTATGGCCAGCAGCAGCACGGTGCGTTCAACGGCGGGCTTGCGCAGTGGTTCGGGCTGTCGCTGCTCGCGCACCGCAAGTTCAATGCGCCGCTGGTCGGCCGGATGGGCGCGACGCTGCGCTATGACCTGCTCGTGAACCGGAAGAACGGCGGCGGCGGTTCGTCGATCGGCCTGAACGGCAACGGGATGGATCCGAACAACGGCTTCGGCATCGACGCGGACTGCCTTGCGCTGTCGAAGGCGAACGGCGGCGTCGGCTTCGAGTGCAAGGGCGCGACGCGGCAGGCCGCCGCGTTCGACCTGCTGTTCTACCCGACCCAGCAGGTGACGGTGAAGGTCGAATACCGGCACGACTGGGCGAGCAACAAGGTCTTCCTGCGTCACGACGGGTCATATGCGAAGTCGAACGACCTGCTCGCGACCCAACTCATCTACGCATTCTGACGCGACGCCATTCGCGAGTCTCACTCATGCTCAAGTTCAAAAACCAGCAACATGTTCAGTCGTACTATGCAGCGACGATCAACGACCGTGTGCACCATCCGCGGCTCGACGGGGGTGTGACCGCCGACGTCTGCGTAATCGGCGGCGGGCTCACCGGCCTGTCCGCGGCGCTCGATCTCGCCGAACGCGGCCATTCGGTCGTGCTCGTCGAGGCGTCGAAGATCGGCTGGGGCGCGAGCGGGCGCAACGGCGGCCAGTTGATTGCCGGGTACGCGTGCGACATCGATACGTTCTCGGCGTACCTGCCGGACGACGACGTGCGGCGCGTGTGGGCGATGGGGCTGGAGTCGGTCGATATCGTCAGGCAGCGGGTCGAGCGGCACGGCATCGATTGCGACCTGACGTTCGGCTACCTGATTGCCGCGAACAAGCCGCGCCATCTCGATGCGCTGCGCAAATGGCGCGATACCGCGGCAAGCCGCTTCGACTATCGCGGCTACGAAATCGTCGAGCGTGCCGACATGCAGCACTTCGTCGCATCGGACCGTTACGTCGGCGGCCTGCGTCACGACGGCAGTGGCCACCTGCATCCGCTGAACTACACGCTCGGCCTCGCGCGGGCGGCACGCGAGGCCGGCGTGACGATCCACGAGGACACGCCCGCGGTCGCGCTCGAGCGTGCCTCGCCGTACCACCGCGTCAGGTGCGCGCATGGGCACGTGGACGCCCGCTACGTCGTGCTGGCGGGCAATGCATACCTCGGGCAGCTTGCGCCGGCGCTCGCGCGCAAGATCATTCCGGTGGCGACTTACGTGATCGCGACGGAGCCGCTCGGCGACACGCGCGCGGCCGAGACGATGCCGGCCGACGCGGCGGTCTGCGACTGCAATTCGGCGCTCGACTATTTCCGGCTGACGCGCGACCGCCGGCTGCTGTGGGGCGGCAAGGCCAGCAGCTCGACCAACACGCCGCGCGACCTCGCGGCCGCGATGCGGCGCGACATGCTGAAGACGTTTCCGCAGCTTGCCGACGTGCGGGTCGACTATGCGTGGGGTGGCCTGATCGACGCGACGATGAGTCGCGCACCGCATTTCGGCCGGCTCGAGCCGACCGTGTATTTCGCGCAGGGGTTCTCCGGGCATGGCGTCAACGTGACCGGCCTCGCGGGGCGGCTGATCGCGGAAGCGATCGACGCCCAGTCTGCGCGCTTCGACCTGTTCGGGCGGATTCGCCATCGCGACTTCCCGGGCGGACAACTGCTGCGCACGCCGATGCTGGCGCTCGCGATGGCATGGCACCGCGCGATGGACCTGCTCTGACTCGCGCGGGCCGCCTCGTCCAGCCGCGCGGCACCGCAACGTTTCGAACCACTCATGCCCTGGAGGCAAACATGACCAACATCACGAGTCTCGTCGACCTGATGCGGGCGCCGGCGAAGCTCACGCAGAGCCGAGTGCCGAGCGGGCTGCTGCTCGACGGCAACCCGATGCAGACGCTGTCGCATCACTACATCAGCCCGTGCGGGCAGTTCAGTTGCGGAATCTGGGAATGCACGCCCGGCCGCTGGACGATCGACTACGACGAGTCGGAGTATTGCGAAATGCTGAGCGGCGTCGCGATCGTGCGCGACGCGGACGGCCGCGAACGCGTGCTGCGCGCCGGCGACCGGTTCGTGATCCCGCCGGGTTTTCGCGGCACATGGGAAGTCGTCGAAACGTGCCGCAAGGTCTATGCGTCGCATGCACCGCAGGCCGACCAGCCGCGCGCGTAATGCGCGACCGGCTTGCGACCACCATCGAGATCAACGAGGAGCAACCCATGACCCAGGAATTGTGGCGTCTCAGTGCGGCCGAGATGGCCGCGCATGTCGCGCGGCGCGACGTGTCGGCGACGGAACTCACGCGCAGCTGCCTGCAGCGGCTTGAACAGGTGAACCCCGTCATCAACGCGATCGTCGACGTCATGGCCGACAGCGCGTTGCAGGCGGCATCCGATGCCGATGCAGCGATCGCGCGCGGCGCGCCGCTCGGCCCGCTGCACGGTGTGCCGGTGACCGTGAAGATCAACGTCGACACGGCCGGATGCGCGACGACCAACGGCGTGCGCGCGTTTTCGGACCTGATCGCACACGAGGACAGCCCGGTGACCGCGAACCTGCGCAAGGCCGGCGCGATCGTGATCGGGCGCAGCAACGCGCCGGCGTTTTCGTATCGCTGGTTTACCGACAACGAATTGCACGGCCGTACGTCGAATCCGTGGAATCCGGCGCTGACGCCGGGCGGTTCCAGCGGCGGCGCAGCCGCGGCGGTGGCCGCCGGCATCGGCGCGATCGCGCACGGCAACGACCTGGGCGGTTCGATCCGGTACCCGGCGTATGCGTGCGGTGTCGCCGGGCTGCGGCCGAGCACCGGGCGCGTCCCCACGTACAACCCGACGCAGTCGAAGGACCGCACGCTCGCGGTGCAGCTCGCATCCGTGCAGGGGCCGCTCGCGCGCACGGTCGGCGACCTGCGTCTTGCGCTCGACGCGATGGCGGCCGGCGACGCACGCGACGCATGGTGGATGCCGGTCGCGCCGGTCGCGCGCGAGGCCGCGTTCCCTGCGCGCGTGGCCGTGTGCACGGCGCTGCCGGGCGTGCCGTCCGATCCGGTGGTCATCGACGCGATCCGGCAGGCCGCGCGCTGGCTCGAGGACGCCGGCTGCATCGTCGAGGAAGCGGAACCGCCGCGGATCGCCGAAGCGTGCGAACTGTGGCTCGACCTCGTGACCAACGAAGCGCGCAGCGGGCTCGGCGACGTGATCATGCAGCACGGCGACGCGGCGATCCGCACCGCGTTCGCGAGCCAGCGCAATCTCGCGGCGCCGCTGGATCTCGCCGGCTACATGAACGGCCTCGCGCGGCGCACCGCGCTGCTGCGCGACTGGCAGCAGTTCTTTACGCGCTATCCGCTGCTGCTGATGCCCGTGTCGTGCGCGCAGCCGTTCGAGATCGACGCCGACCAGCGTGGTGACGACGCGATGCGCGAGATCATCGGCCGGCAGGGGCCACTGCTTGCGACCGCGCTGCTCGGGCTGCCGGGGCTGTCGGTGCCGACCGGCATTCGCGACGGCGTGCCGACCGGCGTGCAGCTCGTCGCCGGACGCTTCCAGGAGGCGCTGTGTCTCGCCGCGGGCGAGGCGATCGAGGCGCGCGCGGGAATCTTCACGCCGATCGATCCGGTCACCGGCTCGTGATGCACGACTTTTCACGGGAATACGAATGAATCAACGGACATACGAAGACTGGCAGGCCCGCGCGGCCGTGTTGCGGATCGAAGGGCGCGCGTTCATCGACGGCGAAGCGTGCGACGCGCATACCAGCGCGACCTTCGCCTGCGTCAGCCCGATCGATGGCCGCGTGCTCGCGCACGTGGCCGATTGCGGCGGCGACGATGTCGACGCAGCGGTCGCGGCTGCGCGCCGCGCGTTCGACGCACAGGTCTGGGCCGGCATGAACCCGCGCGCCCGGAAAGCCGTTTTGCAGCGCTGGGCCGCGCTGATGCGCGAGCATCTCGACGAGCTCGCGCTGCTCGAGACGCTCGACACCGGCAAGCCGATCGCCGACACCACAGCGATCGACGTACCGGCCGCTGCGCATTGCGTCGAATGGTATGCGGAAGCGATCGACAAGGTCGGCGGCGAGGTCGTGCCGGCGGACCATCATCTCGTCGGGCTCGTCACGCGCGAGCCGATCGGCGTCGTCGCGGCGGTCGTGCCGTGGAATTTCCCGCTACTGATGGCCGCGTGGAAGTTCGCGCCGGCGCTCGCGGCGGGCAACAGCGTGGTGCTGAAGCCGTCGGAGAAATCGCCGCTGACCGCGATCCGCGTCGCGCAGCTCGCATGCGACGCGGGCGTGCCGCCCGGCGTGTTCAGCGTCGTGCCGGGCGGCGCGGAGCCGGGCAGGGCGCTGGCGCTGCATCGCGATGTCGATTGCATCGCATTTACCGGGTCGACGCGCACCGGCCAGCAGATCATGGCGTGCGCCGCGCAGTCGAACCTGAAGCGCGTGTGGCTCGAACTGGGCGGCAAGTCGCCGAACATCGTGCTGCCCGATTGCCCCGATCTCGACCGCGCCGCGCAGGCCGCAGCCGATGCGATCTTCTTCAACATGGGCGAAGTGTGTACGGCCGGCTCGCGTTTGCTCGTGCATCGCGACATCAAGGAGGTATTCGTCGCGAAACTGGTCGAAGCATCGGGGCGTTTCGCGCCCGGGCATCCGCTCGATCCGTCGGTGACGATGGGTGCGATCGTCGACGGCATCCAGCTCGAACGCGTGCTCGGCTATATCGAGGCGGGGCGCAGCGAAGGCAGGCTCGTCACGGGCGGTACACGTGTGAAGGAGGAGACGGGCGGCTTCTACGTCGAGCCGACGGTGTTCGAAGTGAAGCCCGATGCGAAGATCGCGCGCGAGGAAATCTTCGGGCCCGTGCTGTCGGTGATCGTGTTCGACGATGTCGACGAGGCCGTTCGCATTGCCAACGACACCGAGTACGGGCTGGCCGCGGCCGTGTGGTCGGCCGATCTCGCGACCGCGCACCGGGTTGCGCGGCGCCTGCGTGCGGGCACCGTGTGGGTCAACTGCTACGGCGACGGCAGCGACGACATGAACTTCCCGTTCGGCGGCTACAAGCAGTCGGGCAACGGTCGCGACAAGTCGCTGCATGCGCTCGACAAGTACACCGAGCTGAAATCGACGATCGTGCGGTTGTAGTGTCCGGCGCGGCGCGCGGCCCTGGCAACGAGGCCGCGCGTCGCACGTATCGCGGAGCGGCTTAGTGCTCCGCGCTTTCCGCCTCCGCCGTTTCGCCGAGGAACCCGCCGCTCTGGTGCGCCCACAGCGCCGCATAGATGCCGCCCGCCTGCAGCAGTTGCTGGTGCGTGCCTTGCTCGACGATGCGCCCTTCGTCGAGCACGATCAACCGGTCCATCGCCGCGATCGTCGACAGCCGGTGCGCAATCGCGATCACCGTCTTGCCGCTCATCAGGCCGTCGAGGCTGCGCTGGATCGCGATCTCGACTTCGGAGTCGAGCGCGCTGGTCGCTTCGTCGAGCACGAGGATCGGCGCGTCCTTGAGCATCACGCGCGCGATCGCGACGCGCTGCCGCTGGCCGCCCGACAGCTTCACGCCGCGCTCGCCGACCTCGACGTCATAGCCGCTGCGCCCGTGCCGGTCGCGCAGCCGTTCGATGAAGTCGGACGCTTCCGCGCGCACGGCCGCGTCGTGCATCTCGCGCTCGGTCGCGTCGGGGCGACCGTACAGGATGTTCTCGCGCATCGTCCGGTGCAGCAGCGACGTATCCTGCGTGACCATCCCGATCGCCGCGCGCAGGCTGTCCTGCGTCACGTGCGCGATATCCTGCCCGTCGATCCGGATCGCGCCGCCGTCCACGTCGTAGAAGCGCAGCAGCAGGTTCACGAGCGTCGACTTGCCGGCGCCCGAGCGGCCGATCAGGCCGATCCGCTCGCCAGGCCGGATCGTCAGGTTCAGCCCGTCGAACACCGCGCGTTCGTTGTCCTCGTGCGCGAAGCGCACGTTGTCGAACACGATGCCGCCGCGTTGCACGACGAGCGCCTTCGCGTCGGGTGCGTCGACCACGTTGCGCGCCTTCGTCAGCGTGTTGATGCCGTCCTGGATCGTGCCCACGTTCTCGAACAGTTCGGTCATCTCCCACATGATCCAGTGCGAATAGCTCGACAGGCGCAGCGCCATCGCGATCACCGCTGCGACCACGCCCGCGCTCGCCTCGCCGTGCAGCCACAGATACAGCGCGAGACCGGTCGAGCCGACCAGCAGCAGCGTCGACAGCAGATGGTTGACGACCTCGAACGCGCTGACGAGCCGCATCTGCGCATCGCCGGTCACCTTGAACGCCTCCATCGCGCGCCGCGCGTGGTCGGCTTCCCGGCGAGTGTGCGAGAACAGTTTTACAGTCGTGATGTTCGAATAGGCGTCGGTGATGCGGCCGGTCATCAGCGCACGCGCGTCGGCCTGCCGGCTGCCGACCGCACCCAGGCGCGGCACGAAGAACGCGCACGCCGCGCCGTAGCCGAGCGCCCACAGCGCGAGCGGAATCATCAGCCGCCAGTCGAAGCTCGCCGCGAGCGCGAGGATGCCGATCAGGTACGCGCCGACGCCGATCACGACGTCGACCGACATGAACAGCGCATCGCGCACGGCGAGCGCGGTCTGCATGATCTTGGTCGTCACGCGGCCCGCGAACTCGTTCGCATAGAACGACAGGCTCTGGTCGAGCATCAGCCGGTGAAACAGCCAGCGCAGCCGCATCGGGAAGTTGATCGCGAGCACCTGGTGCTTGACCATCGTATGCAGCGCGATCAGCAATGCGCTGCCGGCAAGGATTGCCGCGAAGCCGGCGAGCGTGCCGAAATGCCGGCCACCGAATTCGGCCGGCGTCGCCGACGACAGCCAGTCGACCACGCGCCCCATCATCGCGAACAGCACGGCTTCGTACGCGGCCGTCGCGGCCGACGTCAGCGCGATCAGCAGGATCCAGCCGCGCACGCCTTTCGTGCATGCCCACACGAACGAGAAGAACCCCTTCGGCGGCGTGACGGGATCCTCGAGCGGGAATGTCGGCAGGCGCCGTTCAAACCACGAAAACATTGAAGCTTCTCCTTGATGCGGCGCGGGCAGGTGGCCCGGCCGGTCATGCGTGTTTCATGTGCGCCGTGCGTATGCGACGCATCCGCGTGCGCGAGCATTGCATTGTTCTGGCATCGTCCGGCAGCAAGTGTCGCATCGATTCGATCGGGCCGCAGGCCGGTTGTAAGCAGCCGCGGCTGGGCGGGGCGGGACCGCGCCCGGGGTTTCGAGGCTTTTCCATTCCACCCCATAAAAAGTCCTTGACTATCTATCTATGAGTAGATAAAGTTCGATCCATGGAAACGAAACCGACCGTCCGCGAACAGATTCTCGACCACGCGATCACGCTGATGATGCTGCGCGGTTACAACGGCTTCAGCTATCGAGACCTGTCCGACCTGGTGGGCGTGAAGACGTCGAGCATCCACTACTACTTCCCGTCGAAGGACGACCTCGTGCTGGAAGCGGTGGCGGCGTACAGTGACGAAGTCCTCGCGGCCATGCGGGCGATCGATCCGGCGTTGCCGGCCGACGTGAAGCTGAGCCTGTACACGAAACTGTTCGGCCGGACGCTCGGCGACGGCAACCAGATTTGCCTGTGCGGGATGCTCGCGGCCGACATCGAATCGTTGCCGGAGAACGTGCGGCAGGCCGTGCAGGCGTTTTTCAAGGCCAACGAGAACTGGCTTGCGGAACTGCTGGCGCAGGGCGCGAAGGAACGCACGCTGCAGTTCAGCGGCAAGCCCGAAACGGCGGCGCGCACGTTGTACGCGGCGTTCCAGGGCAGCGTGCTGGCCAGCCGGCTGTTTCACACCAGGGCGCGTCTCGAGGATGTCGAGGCCGTCTGGAAAGTCCGGTCCTGACGGGCGGGGCGAGCAGTCAGGCGGTTCGCCGCCTTTTATCGGGTTTTGCTGTCTATCTTTTGATAGATAGATTATCGGAGCAGGTGGATCGACCGCCTGCATTTTTTGGGGATGTTTATCTATCTATGAGTAGATAAACAAGCGTGATGCCGGCAGCAAGGCTTTCGGTACGCGGTCCCGGGTTGGAAGGCTGTTTCACTCACTGATTGAAAAGGAGTCTGTCATGTCGATCGAAGAAGTGCTGTACCGCGCCCATGCAAAAGCCACCGGCGGCCGCGACGGCCGTGCCACGGTGCCCGAAAGCGGCCTGGATCTGAAGCTGACCACGCCGCGTGAACTTGGCGGCGCGGGCGGCGCGGGCGCGAATCCCGAGCAACTGTTCGCGGCCGGCTATAGCGCGTGCTTCATCGGCGCGATGAAGTTCGTCGCGGCCCGCGACAAGATCGCGATCCCCGCGGACGCCGCAATCGAAGGCAGCGTCGGTATCGGTGCGATCCCGAACGGCTTCGGCATCGAAGTCGAACTGAAGATTTCGTTGCCGGGCCTCGATCGCGAGACCGCGCAAACGCTGATCGACCGCGCGCACATCGTCTGCCCGTACTCGAATGCGACGCGCGGCAACATCGACGTCACGCTCACGCTCGCCTGATCAATCGCACTACGAACCATTTATCGTCATTCATCGGGTTGAACCCAGGAGTTGCATCATGAAGATCGTCAAGCCGCTGCTGATCGCCGCCGCTGTTGCAGCCACGTTGTCCATCGCGTCCACCGCATTTGCCGCCGGCGCCGAAGCCGCTCGGCCCGATGTGGCGACGAGCGGGTTCCTCGCCGCGCTGAACGGCCAGAAGGGCCCCGGACTAGAAACGTTGAGCCCCGCGAAGGCACGCCAGGTGCTCGTCGACGCGCAGAACGGCGCGAAGGTCGACCTGTCAGGCGTCGACGTGTCGAACCGCACGATCGAGCAGGACGGCTTGTCGGTGCCGATCACGATCGTTCGACCGCAGGGCGCGACGGGCACGCTGCCGGTGTTCATGTTCTTCCACGGCGGCGGCTGGATTCTCGGCGACTTCCCGACGCATGAACGCCTCGTGCGCGATCTCGTCGTGCAATCGGGCGCCGTCGCGGTGTTCGTGAACTACACGCCGTCGCCGGAAGCGCATTACCCGGTCGCGATCAACCAGGCGTATGCGGCGACGAAGTGGGTGGCCGCGCACGGTGCGGAGATCGGTGTCGACGGCAGCCGCCTCGCGGTGGTCGGCAACAGCGTCGGCGGGAACATGGCGGCCGTGGTGTCGCTGATGGCGAAGGACAAGGGCGGCCCCGCGATCCGCTTCCAGGGCCTGATGTGGCCCGTCACGGACCACAACTTCAATACGGGCTCATACAACGCGTATCAGCAAGGTCACTTCCTGACGCGGCCGATGATGAAGTGGTTCTGGGACGCCTACACGAAGAACGAAGCGCAACGCAACGACATCTACGCGTCGCCGCTGCGCGCGAGCACCGCGCAGTTGAAGGGCCTGCCGCCCGCGCTGATCCAGGTCGCGCAGTTCGACGTGCTGCGCGACGAAGGCGAAGCGTACGGTCGCAAGCTCGATGCGGCCGGTGTCGATGCGACGACCACGCGTTACGACGGCACGATCCATGATTTCGGTTTGCTGAACGCGCTGGCAACGGATGCACCGACGAAGGCCGCGACGAAGGCGCTGGCGAATGAAATCGCGACGCGGCTGAAGTAACGCGCCGGGTGGCATTCGAATGCGTTCGAATGCGAACGACGAAACGGCGGGCTCATGCCCGCCGTTTTTGCATGCGGACGAGAGGGGCGGTGAAAGGAGCGGCGAAAGGCAACGCCACTCGCGTCCGGACCGGCGCGCTATCGCCCCTTCGTCTCGCCAGGGTTTGCCCATCTCCGGCCTGATCCGGCCAGATCGAAACGGTCGAAGCGAGATCGTGCGATCGCACCGTCGCGACCGGCTGCGTGCATTGTTGATACGATCGCGCATATCGTCCACGCCGGCGCCGCAAGCCGCCGGCCTGTCGGTCGCGCGGCCGCCCGGTATCGCGACCACCTTCGGGAGAAGCGGTTCATGCTGCAGGCGTTCGCGGTCTTGCTGACCTTCCAGTGTCTCGGGGAAGGGGTGTCCTATCTGTTCGGCCTGCCGGTGCCGGGCCCCGTGATCGGCATGCTGCTGCTGTTCGGCTTCGCGATGCTGCGCCCGCAGGTGGCCGACGCGATCGAGCCGACCGCGCTGGAGCTGCTGCGCCATCTGTCGCTGCTGTTCGTGCCGGCCGGCGTCGGCATCATGGTGTCGGCCGACCGCGTGCGCGGCGATGCGCTCGCAGTCGTCGTCGCGCTGGCGGTGAGCACGTCGCTCGCGATCGCCGTGACCGCACTCGTCACGCGCGCACTGCTGCGGCGCCAGCGGCGCGCGGACGGCACGGCGGAGGGCCGGCAATGACGGCCTTCCCGAAACTCGGCGCGATCTGGGTCTACCTCGCCGCCACGCCTCTGCTCGGCCTGACGATCACGTTGATCGCGTACCTGATTGCACAGGCCGTCTATGCACGCGCGCGCTTCAACCCGCTCGCGAACCCGGTGTTGATCGCGGTCGCGCTGATCGTCGTGCTGCTGACGATCACGCACACACCGTATCCGACGTATTTCGAGGGCGCGCAGTTCGTCCACTTCCTGCTCGGCCCGGCGACCGTTGCGCTGGCGCTGCCGCTGTATCGCCAGTGGGCGAAGTTGCGGCGCAGCGCGGTGCCGCTGCTCGTCGGGCTGCTGGCGGGCTCGCTGACCGCGATCGTGTCGGCGGTCGGCATCGCCGCGCTGTTCGGCGCGTCGCACCAGACGATCGCGTCGCTTGCGCCGAAATCCGCGACCACGCCGATCGCGATGGCCGTCGCGCAGGAAATCGGCGGGATTCCGTCGCTGACCGCCGTGCTGGTGATCTCGACCGGGATTTTCGGTGCCGTGTGCGCCCGCGCGATCCTGAACGCGCTGCGTATCGAGGAGCCGGCGGTGCGCGGTTTCGCGCTCGGCGTCGCGTCGCACGGGATCGGCACCGCGCGGGCGTTCCAGGTCAGCGAGGAGGCCGGCGCGTTCGCGGGCCTCGGGATGGGGCTGAACGGCGTGCTCACCGCATTCGTCGTGCCGATCCTGCTGCCGGTGCTGTCGCGCTGGATCTGAGCGGCGCCGGGTGCTGGCCGCGCGCGATGCTATCGGTTTCCCTGATGGCTCCCGCGCGACGCCGTCTGGCCGGACGCCTGCCGCGCATGTATCGTTGCCGTTATCGGGAGAATTCAGGAACCGGCACGGACATTTGCGCAGCGATCGGCTAACGTTGCATCGGCGCCGTGGTCGCACGCCGACGTCCGTCGCGTGCGTGCCGGCGTTCGACCCACAACCAACAATCGACAAGGAGATCCGGCCATGACGAAGTCTCGCGTGGTTTCGGTGGCAATGGCAGTAACGGCGTCGTTCGGTCTGCTGTTGACCGCCGCGCCGGCGGCATACGCGCAGGATCCGGCGTCCGCACCGACGCAGAAGCAGCTCGACAAGGCGCAGAAGAAGGCAGCCCGCAAGGCGGCCCGCGCGCGCCACGCGAAGGACCTGAAGGCGATCGGCACGGGCACCGGCTACCGGCTGACCAACGATCAGAGCAACTACCCGCAGAACGCGGTCGAGAAGGCGCCCGCGACGAAGGCGGCGCCCGCTGCTCCCGCCGCGCCGGCATCGGGCCAGTAACGGCCGGCGTTCGCGCGACGAAAAACGGCGCCGGGTCGACCGGCGCCGTTCGTTTTCGTGCGTGCCGTGGTCCCGGGGCTTTCCGGGACGGACGGCACCCGCGTTACGACGCGAGTTTCGCGGCGAGTTCCGCGACGTGCTTGCCCTGGTAGCGCGCGATGTCGAGTTCGTTCGCGCTCGGCTGACGGCTGCCGTCCGCGCCCGCGAGCGTGGTCGCGCCGTACGGCGTGCCGCCCGTGATTTCGTTCATGTTGACGAGCCCGCTGCACGCATAGGGCACGCCCACGATCACCATCCCGTGGTGCAGCAGCGTCGTGTGGAACGACGTGATGGTCGTTTCCTGGCCGCCGTGCTGCGTGCCGGTCGAGGCGAACACGCTGCCGATCTTGCCGACGAGCGCACCCTTCATCCACAGGCCGCCGGTCTGGTCGAGGAACGTGCGCATCTGGCCGGCCATGTTGCCGAAGCGGGTCGGCGTGCCGAAGATGATCGCGTCGTAGCCCGCGAGTTCGTCCACGGTGGCGACGGGTGCGGCCTGGTCGACCTTGACGCCGATCGCCTTCGCCTGGTCGACGGGAATGGTTTCAGGCACGCGCTTGAGCGTGACCTCGACGCCGGGCACCGATTTCGCGCCTTCCGCGACGTGCTGCGCCATCGTTTCGATGTGCCCGTAGGACGAGTAGTAGAGAACGAGTACCTTGGCCATGTTGCGAATCTCCGATTAAGAAGGCCCCGCGTTCAGCGGGGCCCGATGTTCCGAACGGGCGTCATGCCCACTCGGCCGTCACTTCGACCGGACGCAGGTCGAATACCAGCACTTCGGCATCCTTGCCGTCCGCGAACGTCAGCACCTGCTCGTCGCGGATACGTGCGCCGTCGCCTTCGCCGAGCGTCACGCCGTTGACCGTCACGCTGCCGCGTGCGACATGCACGTAGGCGAAGCGGTCCGGTGCCAGTTCGAGCGTTGCGCGCTCGTCACCGTCGAACAGGCCCGCGTAGATCCGCGTGTCCTGGCGGATCTTCAGCGAACCGCCGTTACCGTCGGGCGACACGATCGGCGTGAGCTTGCCGCGCTTGTCCTCGGCCGCGACGTTCGTCTGCTGATAGCGCGGCTCGGCACCTTTCTCGGCCGGTCCGACCCAGATCTGCAGGAAGTGGACGGGTGTCTCGTGCGAGTGGTTGAACTCGCTGTGACGCACGCCGGTACCGGCGCTCATCAACTGGACGTCGCCCGGCACGATCACCGACCCGGTGCCCATCGAATCCTTGTGCTCCAGCGCGCCTTCGAGCACGTACGACAGGATTTCCATGTCGCGGTGCGGGTGCGTGCCGAAGCCGCGGCCCGGCGCGACGCGGTCGTCGTTGATCACCAGCAGGTCGGAGAAGCCGACTTGCTTCGGATCGTAGTAGTTCGCGAAAGAAAACGTGTGACGGGAGCTAAGCCAGCCATGCTCGGCACGGCCACGTTGGTTTGCTGCACGAGTCTCGATCATGATTTTTCCTGGATGTCGCCGGACCTCGGAAGTGGGGCCGGCCGTTCGTTGAGATGAATCTTAGGTCAATCGATTTGACAAATAAATGGCTGTAGAGATAATGACTGTCACTTTTAGGTGGACAATATGGAACTCAACGACCTGAGAATCTTCGTTGCGACTGTCGATGCGGGCAGCTTCACGGCGGCAGCCGATCAACTCATGCTGTCCAAGCAGTTCGTGAGCCGGCGCACGATGGCGCTCGAGGCAGCGCTCGGCGTGCGCTTGCTGCATCGCAATACGCGCAATCTCGCGGTCACGGAATCGGGGCAGGAGTTCTATGCGCGCGCGCAGCGGATCCTCGCCGAGGTCGCCGACGCCGAGCAGGCGATGTCGGTGCGCAGCACCGAGTTGCACGGCTCGCTGAAGATCAGCGCGCCGCTGTCGTTCGGGATCACGCACGTGTCGCCGCTGATCGCCGAATTCCTGTCCGCGCATCCGGCCGTGCGGCTCAACGTCGACCTGACCGACCGGCGTGTCGACCTGATCGGCGAGGGCTTCGATCTCGTGCTGCGGATCGGCACGCTCGAGGATTCGACGCTGATCGCGCGCCCGCTCGGCGCGTGGGAGATGATCGCGTGCGCGAGCCCCGCTTACCTGAAGCGGCACGGCACGCCCGCGACGCCGGACGACCTCGTCGGCCACACGTGCCTGATGTATGGACGCGAGCGGCGCGTCGGCTGGGAATTCCGGGTCGACGGCGCGGCGCGCACGTTCGACGTGCAGGGGCCGCTCGTCGCGAACAACGGCGAAGTCGTGCGCGACGCGGCGATCGCGGGGCTCGGCATCGCGCTGCTGCCGCGTTTCATCGTCGGCGCGGCGCTCGACAGCGGCGCGCTCGTGCCGGTGCTCGACGCGTATGCGCCGTCGCCGATCACGCTGAACGCCGTGTTTCCACAACACCGGGAAGGGTTCGTCACGCTGCGCACGTTCATCGGGTTTCTGGCGGAGCGGTTGGGCGGGCGCGGGTAGCGGGCGCGGTGTGCGTCAGGTGGCGTTTTTTTGACCCGATGAAGCAGACGTCGCGCACGCGGTGGAAGTCGCGACGGCTTCTGTGGAGCGGCATGGCGAGTGGCGTGAGCTCGTCGTCGGCCGGCATGCGGGCCCGTGCGTCGAGCGCGGCGATGGTCTCGTTTCGGCGCTCGTGTGCCGGTATCGGATGGCTTTCCATTCGCCCGCGCTCGGTGCCGCGCGACGATTGATCGGCGGCGCGCATTCGCGTTAGGCTTCGCCGGGGGCGACGACCGGCAGCGCATGCCGGGCCGGGTGTTTTTACCTCGAATCGCATCGAGCGCGTAGCTTCTACTCACCGCCATCCACGACGAGTCCAGTCCAATGACAATGAAGAATCGATCGCATGCTCGCGCGGGCGAGCGACGGCAGGGCACGCTTCACCGCCGGCATGCGCGGCGCGCGAATCTGCGATCCGTCATGATGTTTGCAGTGCTTACGATCTCGCCAATGGCCGCGCATGCGGCCGGCTTCGATTGCGCGAAAGCCGCTTCGCCGACCGAGAAGGCCATCTGTGCGGACGCCGGGCTGTCGTCGCTCGACGGCGAACTGGCGGCGGCGTGGAAGAAGGCGCTCGCGAAAGGTGGCGATACGGCCGCGCTGAAGGCCGCGCAGCTCAAATGGCTCAAGCAGCGCGATCGCTGCGGCACCGATACACCATGCCTCGGCGACCGCTATCGCGAGCGGCTCGCGAGCCTGAACGGCACACCGCTTGCCCCCGACCGGTGGCAGCAGACGTGGTATCGCGACAGCGCGAACCCGTCGTTCGGCGGCTTGCTGACGTTCACCGGCACGGCACCGCGTCTTCACTTCGAATTGAGCGGCAACAACGGCGCGAATACCGGCGGTCTCAGTGGCGATATCGAACTGCACGGCGACAGCGGCACGTTTCGCCAGGATCGATGCCGGCTCGATTTCAGCCGCAAGGGCGGGCGCGTGCAGGTCGCGCAGCAGGGCGGCGATGCCGATTGCGGCGCCGGCGCGGGCGTCGTGTATTCAGGCGACTACGTGACGGCGTCGAAAGCGCAGGTGAGTCAGGCGCCGGATCTCGTGACCCTGAGGGTGCTGGCCGATGCGCGGGAGAACGCGATCGCGCACAAGCTGCTCGGCGCCGATTATCAGACGCTCGTCGACACGGTCAATTCCAGCGCGGACGAACAGGATCTCGACGGCCTGAATGCCGGCGTGAAGTCGTACTGGGTACGCGGCATCGCGACGACGAACGCCGCGATCGTGATGCGCCGGGGCACCGATCTGTGGATCGGTCTGCTCGTGTTCGATGCGCAAGACAAGGTGCGGATGCGCTATTACACCAGCGTGCCGGCGTGGAAAAAGACCGTGCCGAAGACCATTCGCGCATGGCACGACAATCTCGACAGGACGCTGCCGGTCGATTTGATGTGATCCGGCAGCCTGGCGCGCCGGCCGATGTGCCCGGCCGCAATGATGCGTTTGTTACGTGACAATTGTCCACTAAACGGCGACAGCCAATCTTGTTTTGACGGATTGATGATTTCCAGTGAGACAGTAGACTGCACCCGTGCTTCGCCAGACCGCACCGCAGCGCGCCACGACGGCGCGACCGGGCGGATTCTTCGGCAGCGGGCCGACCGGCCCGCAGTTCGATTGTGCGAGGCGGGTTCGTGCCGATCCATGGGTTCGCCGTTCCGGCGGCCATCGGCACCGAATGCGTCAAACCATCAATTCAAGGTGATTGCTATGCGTTACGTTTCGCTGGAGTCGAAGAAGGACGAGCTGCTGCTGGCGGCTCGCGTGTTGATGATGATCCTGTTCGTGCTGTTCGGCTGGCAGAAGCTGAACGGCTTCTCGGGCACGGTTGCGTACATGGCATCGACGGGCGCACCGTCGCCCGAGCTGTCGGCGGTGATCGCGGTGGCGGTCGAGCTGGTCGGCGGCGCGCTGATCGCGGTCGGTTTCTATACGCGTCCGCTCGCGCTGGTGTTCGCGGTCTATACGCTCGCGACCGCGTTGATCGGGCATCGCTACTGGGCACTGCAGGGCATGGACCAATACCTCGCGATGATCAACTTCTACAAGAACATCAGCATCATCGGCGGGCTGCTGTTGCTCGCGGTGAGCGGGCCGGGGCGCTATTCGTTCGACCGGAAGTAAGCGGGCGCGAGACTTCGTGCCGCACGACGGGCCCGGTGCGCGCAATCACGCACCGGGCCTTGTTTTTATCGATCGCACGTCGTCGACGTGCGATCGAAATCGACATCGGCTGCATGTTCTCGTATAGATTGGGGGCCCTTATCCCCTTTCATCGTTGGCTACCGTGTCGCATCCGACCATCCTTCTCATCGGCGCGTCCGGCCTGCTCGGCCGCGCGGTTGCCGCATCGCTGTCCCGCGAATCGTCGCTGATGCTGATCGGAACGATCCGCAATCCGGACACCGCGGGCGCACGGCGGCTCGCTTTGCCGCCGGAAAACGTCGCCCGACTCGACGCGCTCGATCAGCCGGCGCTCGAACATCTCTTCGCAACCCGTCGCCCGGCCGCCGTGATCATCTGCGCCGCCGAACGTCGCCCGGACGTCTGTGAACGCGACCCCGCGGCCGCGCGTGCGATCAACGTCGACGCACCGGCCCGCATCGGCGCGCTCGCCGCGCGCTACGGCGCGTGGACGCTCGGCATCTCCACCGACTACGTATTTGACGGCAAGGCTGCGCCTTACCGCGAAGACGCCGCGCCGAACCCGCTGAACATTTACGGCCGTACCAAGCTGGACGGCGAGGCCGCATTGCTCGCCGCGTCGCCGCTTGCGTGCGTGCTGCGGCTGCCGTTGCTCTACGGCCCGATTGTCGACTGGCGCGAATCGGCCGTCACGAGCCTCGTGCCGGCGATCGTCGCGTCCGCGCGACCGGGCGCGGACGCAGTCGGGATGGACGCGTGGGCGATCCGCTATCCGACCTACACGCCCGACGTCGCGGCGGTCATCCGCGACCTGACGCTGCGCCATCTCGCGGGTTCGCCCGTCACGGGCATCCGTCATTGGTCGGGCGAGGAGCCGATGACGAAGTACGTCATCGCGCATCGGATCGCGGCCGCGCTCGGCGTCGACGCGGCGCTCGCGCCGATCGACACGCCGGCCGATGCGACGCCGCGTCCGTACGATTGCCACCTGGATGCGTCGCGCGTGCGCGCACTCGGGATCGATCATGCGACGCCGTTCGCGACGGGGCTGCAAGCCGTGCTGCGCGACGCGCCGCAGCTGCCGTAAGCGCGTCGGGTTGCAGGGTGTGGCGTCGCACCGCGATGCCGCAACGCGTGGCAGCGGCCGCTCATCGCCGATGCAAGGCAAGACACTCCACTGCGCAACATTCCCGCTTGGCCGGACGCGTCAGGGCCGCGTGGCGGTGCGTCCGGTTCGCCGATGCCCTGACGCATGCGAAAAATCACGAGAGCAAGAGAGGGCTCATCGTGATATGTCTGCGTCTCGGATGCGATCGCGCGCGCGACTTCGCGCGTGCCCGTGCCGGGCCAGGCCGACTGCCTTCTGGCCGCGTCGCCCGGAGAAGTGGAACGTTACGTCATCCATATCGATGTCGGCACGTTCGATGCGCTGCGACTCGGGACGAGCACGGATTTTCCGCAGCCGGATTCACCAGACTGCGATCCGCGTGCGACCGTCGTCGGTCCGCGCCGACAATGCGACCCGGGCGACGATGCGCAATGACATGGCCGACGCCGGTGTGTCGCCGATCGCGTTCAGCGAACCGCTCGCGCGGCGGCCACCCGTGTCTCGCGCTCGACTGGCTGTTCGACCGCTAGCAAGTCGATGCGCGCGGCAGCGACTCGCCGCTGCATCACGACACGCACGCGTGCAGCTTCGGCACGCAAACCGCTGCACCGGCGTCGACGTTCGCCGGCTGGCGCAGGCAAGTGTGCGCGGGACCGCAAAAGTCCTCGAACATGACGGATGCGCACTGCTATCATTCGCGCCATGCCGCGCCTGCGCCCGTGCCCGGGTGCGGCGCCAGGTGGCGAGGAGGTCGCCACCGACGGCTCGCCGCGCGCTCGGACGCGGCGTGCCATGTGTTGCGTGGCGATCCCGTGCGGTTTTCGACGACGGCGTGGCGTTCGGTACACTTCGAAAGGCTTACAGGTCCGGGCCAACGAGTCACATATCGCAACACTGATTGGCGGAACTTCGTGATAGGTTCGGCCATCGGAGGTTTTTTGAATAAAAACATGCCCAAAGAGGATGAATACATGACCCAGGCTCTGCGGGATCTCGAAGCACAACTTCGGGACCTGAATATCAAGCTGTCGGAAGCCAAGCAGAAGGAGAAGCAAGCCGCGCTCGCGGCGTTCAAGGAGCAGGTCGAGTTGTTGGGCATCACGCAGCAGGAAGTGCTGAGCGCCCTCGGCTACATCGTCCAGCGAAAACGCAAGGCGCCTGCCAAGTATTACGATCCGACGACCGGCCGCTCGTGGTCGGGCCGTGGCCCGCGACCCAAATGGCTCGAAGGCAAGGATCTCGATACGCTGCTCGTCGACCGCGAAGCCAAAACCTGGTGGCCCGGCGACGATCAGGGCTAAGGCTGCACCGCACCGGCACCGCTCCGGTGTCGTTCGACCCGCGCCGGAGGCGACGCCGGCCTCGCAACACCCGCCTCATCGCGTTCTTTCGGTGTCTCGCCTGACGGCGGGATCGCCGGCTTCAATATCTTTCAAAGTCATTTCATGCGCTGCCTGCTTCCATTCCCGGAAGCGGGCAGCGCGGCGCTTTCCGCGTGCGCGTCCGGCGCCCGTCATGCGCGGGAACAGGCTTTAGAATGTCGCCCGGACATTTCCGGCAGGACACCATGGCAGCAAACATGAAATCTTCGGCGCTTGGCGATCCGGCGACGCCGCGCGGCGAACAGGTCGGCGCTTACGCGTGGAAGGCGCTGGCCGGCTCGGCGATCGGCTATGCGATGGACGGCTTCGACCTGCTGATCCTCGGCTTCATGCTGCCGGCGATCACGGCGGCATTGCAGCTCACGCCCGGGCAGGGCGGCGCGCTCGTCACGTGGACGCTGATCGGCGCCGTCGCGGGCGGCATTCTGTTCGGTACCCTGAGCGATCGTTACGGCCGCGTGCGCGTACTGACCTGGACGATCATGCTGTTCGCGGTCTTCACCGGCCTGTGCGCGTTCGCTCAGGGTTTCCGGGATCTGCTCGTGTATCGGACCATCGCGGGCATCGGCCTCGGCGGCGAGTTCGGAATCGGCATGGCGCTCGCGGCCGAAGCGTGGCCGGCGAGCAAGCGGGCACGCGTGTCGTGCTACGTCGCGCTCGGCTGGCAGACCGGCGTGCTGCTCGCCGCGCTGCTGACGCCGATGCTGCTGCGCCATGTCGGCTGGCGCGGGATGTTCGTAGTCGGCGTGCTGCCCGCGCTACTTGCGTGGATGCTACGCAACCGGCTGCACGAGCCGGAAGTCTTCGTGCAGCGCGCGACGCGGCCGCGGGCCAACGCGTTCCGGATGCTCGTCGCCGACGGCCGCACCGCGCGCACGAGTCTCGGCATCGTGATCCTGTGCTCGGTCCAGAACTTCGGCTACTACGGGATCATGATCTGGCTGCCGACCTTTCTGTCGAAGCAGATGGGCTTCTCGCTGACGAAGTCGGGGCTGTGGACGGCGGTGACCGTCGTCGGAATGATGATCGGCGTCTGGGTGTTCGGGCAGCTCGCCGATCGCATCGGCCGCAAGCCGACGTTTCTGTTGTACCAGCTCGGTTCGGTCGTGACGGTCATCGCGTATGCGCGCCTGTCGGACCCGACGGCGATGCTCTGGGCCGGCGCGCTGATGGGGATGTTCGTCAACGGGATGGTCGGCGGCTACGGCACGCTGATGTCCGAAGGCTATCCGACCGCCGCGCGAGCGACCGCGCAGAACGTGCTGTGGAACATCGGCCGCGCGGTCGGCGGCTTCGGGCCGGTGGCGGTCGGCGCGCTGGCCGCGCACTACTCGTACCAGACGGCGATCGCGTTGCTCGCCGGCCTATACGTGCTCGACATGGTCGCGACGCTGTTCCTGATCCCGGAACTCAAGGGCGTCGAACTCGAATGATGCTGCGCGGCGCGCGCCGGGTTTCGCGACCCGTCGCCGCGGCACGGTTCAATTCAAATTCATCACCGGAATTCACGATGCAACGCAACATCCGAACGATCGGCGTGATGGGCTCGGGCAAGGAACCATGGCTCGCGTTTTCCGAGCCGCTCGGCGCATGGCTCGCGCAGGCCGGCTTCAATCTGCTGACGGGCGGCGGCCAGGGCGTGATGCTGGCGGTCGCGCGCGCATTCGTCGGCGTGCCGGGGCGGGCCGGCCGGTCGATCGGCATCGTGCCGACGCAGGCCGATGCGCACGCGGGCTTCGTGCCGCTCGACGGCTATCCGCATCCGTTCGTCGAGATCCCGATCCTCACGCCGCTGCCGCGCCGCGAACCGGGCGCCGATCCGCATATCATCAACCGGAACTACGTGAACGTGCTGAGCAGCGACCTGATCGTCGCGCTGCCCGGCGGGCACGGGACGGCCGAGGAGATCGTGCTCGCGCAGCGCTGGCGCAAGCCGCTCATCTGCCTCGGGCCGGACGGCGAGTTTCGTGAGCTCGCCGCGGGCGCGACGCGCACGTCGTCGCTCGACGACGTGATCCGGTTCATTGACGCAACGTTCGCGGCGGCGTTGCCGCATGCGGAGCGGGCACAGGGATAGTGGCCGTGGCCGTCGCGCCGTTGCCTGACGCGAACTGCCCCGTCAGCGCCCGGTCTTCAGTTGCGCCCACAACCGGTTCTGGAGCCGACGAATCTCGGGCGGCATCGGCTTGAGCAGCGTCATCTTGCTCAGTACCTCGTCGGACGGATAGACCGACGGATCGCGCGCGATCGCGGGCTTCACGAACTGGCGCGCGGCCTTGTTCGCGGTCGGGTAGAACACCGCATTGGTGATCCCGGCGTTGACCTTCGGGTCCTGCAGGTAGTTGATCCACTTCAGCGCGGCGTCGCGGTTCGGCGCGTCCTTCGGGATCACCATCATGTCGAACCACAGCAGCCCGCCTTCCTTCGGATTCGCGAAGCGGACCTCGTACGGACGCTTTGCTTCCGCCGCCCGGCGATGCGCGATGCCGACGTCACCGGAATAGCCGAACGACACGCACAGGTCGTTGTTCGCGAGATCGTTGATGTAACCCGACGAGTTGAACTGCGTGATGTACGGACGCACCTTCTTGAGCACCTCGTACGCGGCGCGGTAATCGGCCGGATCCGTGCTGTTCGGATCCTTGCCCATGTACTGCAGCGTCGCGGCGAACACGTCGACGGCCTGGTCGAGGAACGATACGCCGCAACTCTTCAGCTTCGCCATGTTGGCCGGGTCGAACACCAGCGCCCAGCTGTCGACCGGCGCCTTGTCGCCGAGCGCCTTCTTCACCGCCTGCACGTTGTAGCCGATGCCGTCGGTGCCGTACGCCCACGGCACGCCGTACTGGTTGCCGGGATCGGCGTCGGCGACCATCTTCATCAGCAGCGGATCGAGGTGCGACAGGTTCGGCAGCTTCGTCTTGTCCAGCGGCTGGTAGACGTTCGCCTGGATCTGCTTGGCCATGTAGTTCGACGTCGGCACGACGATGTCGTAGCCGGAGTTGCCCGACAGCAGCTTCGCCTGCAGCGTGTCGTCGCTGTCGTAGTTGTCGTAGCGCACGTGCAGGCCGGTCTGCTTCTGGAAATTCGGGATCGTGTCCGGCGCGATGTAGTCGGACCAGTTGTAGATGTTCAGCTCGCCGGCCGCCTGGGCGTTCGTGTTGCCCAAGGCGGCGATGCCCGCGACGGACATCAGGGCGGCGGTTGCGATGGCGCGACGAAGGGTGCGGAGTTGCATGGAATGTCTTCCGTATCGGAGTGCGCGGTGCTCGGCGGTTGGCGAGTCGCCGCGCCACGGTTCAAGGGGCGGACGCGAGCAACCGGCCGGCATTCGAAACGAGCGCCGGCGGTGCCTGATGATCAGGAGTCCATTTGGCCTGCCAAGCGCATCGTGCGGAGACGAAGCGCGAACCGGTCCTGTCGCGCGTCACGCGACACGATGCGCAGGTCGAACGGAATGTAGGGGGGCGCTAAGGCAGGAGCGACGCCACGTCGTCGGTGTGGATCGCGACGAACGCGCGTGCGGCGACGGCGTTGTGACGGCGGACGGAACGGCGGGACAGGATGGTGTAGATCGACAGATGCAGGCGAGGACTCTGCCGGCGGTCACTGTCGTCGGCGGACGAGACCGCGACGCGCACGTTGCGCGCATCGCCTCGTCTCCACCGCACCAGCGGGCCACGGATTCTCACGATTACTCTCGACCGGGTTGTTGAAAGTATTGAACACCTGGCGACTCGTGGACGCTTGCCGTTTCACGCTGCGATCGTCGCGGCTGCCGCGCGGCGGCATCGAGACATCCAAGCATAACGAAAGCATTCTGCAAAGCGGAATCGCCGAAACATGACCTTCCTGTGAATCATCAGGTAAATCGCTGTAAGGATGTCTCCGGATTTTCCCTAGTCATTCGAGTGCCGATGGGTTCGGTCGGCGACTATGAGCACACGGGTCGTGCGTGATGTGCGCCGGTCGGAATGCCGCTGAAGTGATGAGAATATTCGACAGATTGCCGGGCAGCATTGGCCGTATGCGCGGCTCGCGAGCGAAGTCGCGAATATCGGCCGCGACGCGAAGAAATGCGTGTGCAGTCGTCAAGCGACCCGGATCCCCAGATTCTCGATCAGCATCGCGGCCTGGTCATACGAGATGGTCGCGCCGCGCAGCACGCCCGACGCGAGCAGCTTCGGCGTGCCGCCGAGCTCCACGTCGCGCAGGTCGGCTCCATCGAACCGGACGTCGTTCAGATGCGCGTTACGCAGGCTGCCACCTTCGAACACGGCGTCGCGAAAGTCCGCGCCGGCGAGATCGGCATCCGAGAAGTCGAGCGCCACGAGTCGCGTCTTCCGGAACGAGAAACGGCGCAGGCTCGCGCCGACCAGCAGCGTGTTCGAGAATTCGATGCCGAGCGACTTGCATTCCTCGAAGTCGGCGCCGGTGAGCCTGCATTCGTCGAAGCGTGCGGAGCCGAGCTTGCTGCGGCGCCAACTGGTGTTGTTGAGATCGCACGACTGAAACTGCGCGTCGTCGAGATCGGCCGACGCGAAGCTCGCCTGGCGCGCGCGGCAGCGAATCCACGCGGTCTGCGCGAGCGTCGCGCCGAGGAACGACGCTTCCGCGAGCGCGCAGCGCTCGAACCGCACGCCGCGCAAATCGAGCCGCGACAGGTCAGCACCTTCGAGGTCGCAGTCTTCGAGATGAATCGGCGCGGGCGAGCCTTCGACGAGAAGCAGCAGGTCGGCGCGATCGAGTGTTCGGCCGGAGACGGAAGCTCCGCAGGTCGTCATGGGGGACTCCAGTGTGAGTTGAAAGGTACGTGGCCGGTATCGGATGGCATCGGCCGGGTTGCGCGACATCGCGCGCGCTGCCGTTCAGCGCGCCGCCTTCATCCTGGCCGCGACCGGCTTGCCGGCCGGCTTGCGCTGGGATGTCCACAGGATGCGCATCTGCGCGCGCATTGCCGGCTCTTCCACCGGAATCAGGGAGTACGCCAGCGCGATGCGACTGATCAGCGCGATGACGTCGTCAAGTGCGGGCACCTGCGCGCCGTGCAGGGCGGCGTATTCGCGGTATGGCTGTTCCAGCACGCGTTGCCACATCGGTGCGACGTTCTCGACGATGTAGCCGAACACTTCCGTCGGGACGCTCGTGGCAAGGTAGTTGTGGTGAAAGCCGCCGTGATGACGATCGCGATAGCGCACCGCGAAGCACACGCTTTCCTCGCAATAGGCCTCGAAGTCGTGCTCGAAGCCGGTGAGTGCGCGCTGCATCTCGTCGAAGAACACGGCATTCTCGACGCCGATCACGCCCTGGATCAGTTCCTTCTTCGTGCCGAAATAGCGGTAAAGCGTGCGTCGAGAAATGTTCGCGCGACGTGCGACGTCGTCGATCGACAGACGGTCGATCCCATGCTCGATCATCGCATCGAGCGTCGCGCGCAGGATTGCATTTCGCCCGTCGTCGACGCTGTCCATCCTGCTGGCGTCGCCCCAGCGCAGTTGTCGATCCATTCTTTTCCTCGATGCCGTGCGTCGCGCGGCGTGTGCCGGTGTGCCGACCGAATGCGTCGGTTCGGAATTCTCGCACACTTTGTCACAAATCAACTGATCTGTGACATAGCGTTTGGTGCATCAATTAGCCAGGCGCGTTCTTGAGCGGCCGGCGCGAGACGCCGGATTCGCGCGCTTTCGTGCATCATGCGGTTGCATCGGCCCGTCGAGCAGCAGGGCCGTGCGAATCATTGCGTCCGCAACCGATCCGGAGAACCGACCGCCATGTATTCGAATCTCTTTCGCCTTCGTCGCGCCCGCCTGCTCGCCGCGCTGACGCTCGTCACCACTGCCGTCGCCGCGCACGCGGCCGACTGGATCGTGTCCGGCAACGACGGCAAGTACCAACGCGTCGAAGGGCGCGACACCTATCTCGCGTCGCCACCCGCCGACACGCTGACGCTGCTCGACGCGAGCGTGTTTCCGCCGAAGGTCGCGCTGCAGATCGATGTCGAGAACGGCATCCAGGGGCCGCCGCAGGCCGTCGCGATCGCGCCGGGCGCAAAGCTCGCGCTGGTCGGCGCGCCGACGCGCTACGACGTGAACGCGAAGCAGCTCGTGTACGACACGTTCCTGCAGGTCGTGAACCTCGATGCGTCGCCGCCGGCGATCACGCGTATCGAACTCGGCACGCACCCGCAGGGGATCGTGATCGACCGGTCGGGCCGGCTCGCGCTGGTGGCGAACGTCGACGGCAGCGTGTCGATCCTGCGGATCGACGGGACGCAGGTGACGCTCGACGGCAACCTGAAGATCGGCAAGAAGCGGCTCGCGGGGATCAGCTTCACGCACGATGGCAAGCATGCGCTCGTGTCGCTGCGCGACGAGCAGGGCGTCGCGGTGCTGAATGTCGACGACGGCAAGGTGACCGACAGCGGCACACGGCTGAGCACCGGCGTCGCGCCCTATACGATCGACGTGTCGAGCGACAATCGCTGGGCTGTCGTCAGCAACGTCGGCCTCGCGGGGCTGCCGGGCTACACGGGCACGCTTGCGGGCGATGCGGATTCGGTCGCGCTGATCGACGTGTCGCGCACGCCGTTCCGCACGGTCCAGTACCTGACCGTGCCGTCGCTGCCGGAGGGCGTCGCGATCTCGCCGAACGGGAAGTGGATCGCCGTGCAGGCGATGGACGGTTCGAACCTGACGGCCGACAACCCGGGCCGCCGCAAGCTCGGCAAGGTGGTGCTGTTCGAGATCCGCGACGGTCGTGCGGTGCAGACGAGTGAAGTGCCGGGCGGCGAAGCCGCGCAGGGCATCGTGTTTACCGCCGATAGCCGGCACGTGATCGTGCAGTTCAACGTCGAGCGCCAGCTCGGGCTGTATGCGGTCGAAGGCGGCAAGCTGCGCGATACGGGCAAGCGCATTGCGCTGTCGGGCGGGCCGTCGTCGTTGAGGACGTTGCCGCGGTGATGGGTTGAAGCGTTGACGGGCGGGTCGATGCGCGTATCGAGCCGGTCCGGGATCCGGGGCTGCGCACGCGGCTCGACGCTGCGGCGCTGGCGACGGTCAGCCGCCTTCCGCAAACCGAACGGCTCGCGCCGCTATGCGGCGCGCAGCGCCAGCCGTTCGTGCCCGCGGGTCATTGACCGAGCAACGCCGGCAGGTTGCCTTCATAAAGATGAACGCCCACGTGGACGGTCTTGAACCACGAACACGCGTACAGCTTGCCTCCGCACATCCGCCATTTCCTGCAGAAAGACAGATCCTCCGACAGCGAGCGCCCGTCGGGTTCCCTCAGGAATTCGAAATGCTCGTACATGCTGGTCGAATTCGGCGACAGGTTTTGATAGCTCGGCGGGAACTGGACCTTCGTCTCGGGAAAAGCTTGCGCCATCTTCTCGAACACGCTGCGCGCGATCATCATCAGACCGGCGCCGCCCGAGTGGATTTCGGAAACCGAATCGAGCTGGATCCGGGACTCTGCACCGTCCGCCGCATACGCGGTCTGGCGGTAATCGGAGCTGAACAAGGCGAGCCGTTCGGGCGGGGCCGACGGATCCGAGCGCGCGGCCTCGGCCACCGCCGGCCAGTTGATGCTCTTGGACGGATACAGCCCGAGCATCACGTCGTGCTGCTGTTCGAACATCCGGATCACGTCGCTGCCGCGAAAGCCGATGTCCGCATCGATGAACATCATGTGCGACAGGCCGCTATGCAGGAAGCGCTCGACCGCGACGTTTCGTTGCTGATGCAACAATGCGGTGCCGCTCACGTAGAAGTATTCGAACGCCAGGCCGGCATTCAGGCACGCACGCTGAAGCTCCAGCAGCCCGTTCACGTAGGGCAGATAGCACATGCCACCGTAAGCGGGCGTGGCGACGAAAATGCCTTGTTTCATGGTCGGATGGCGTTCGTGGGTGATTGCCGTGTTCGCCTCGCGCGAGGATGACGATTCCGACCAGCATCTTACGCTGCGTTAAGGGCTGCCGGGGCCGCCGGTCGGCATTTTTCAGTGCAGCGGTGAATCGCGTCCGCTGCGCGCGCCGTCGCCGTTACGGACGCAACAGGTCGAATCCGCCGAACACGACCACGCCGCTAAGCGCAATCATCGCGACCGAATGCTGGCCGAAATAGAGAATCGCGGCAGCGAGCCACGTGGTCAGGCAGAAGGCGCCGATGCGGGCCATCGTGAGTTCCTCGAAATGCGTGATGAAGGGCGTGCGTGCCGGAGTCGGCGCGTCGTCATGCCGATGCGGGCGCGGGGCTCGCGCATCGACGGCGCCGGAGGGCATCGCGTATCGGGCCCGACCGGGCGGGCGCCGACGCGGGGGTCGCCCGCGAGGCCTTGCCGGAAGCAGCCGGTGTGCTGCGGCAGCAGGCCAGCGGGCGATTTTACCAGCGTCGACGTTCGGCTAATCTGGCCCCTTCGCGACAATCGACGGTACGCGCTTGGCAGCCGTCGCTTCAACGCACATCGGAGGGCGGGGCTAAAGTTTGATCTGACGAATGCCGTAAACCGGTTGCAAGGTATTCCCTGTTCAACCAACCCGAGTTACACCCTCAATAGGGACCGACACGATGCAGATCGATCGTACTTCCGCCGCTCAGACTTCGCTTGCCACCGGTCAGGCGACTGCCAACCCGTCCGGCACCGGTGCCGCGCCGACGGCGACGTCCACCGCGTCGTCGTCGACGGGCAGTGCCGCGCCGGCCGGCGGCGCGGGGCAGACGCCGGGCGCGTCGGGATCCTCGGCCGCGGACCCCGCAGTCACGCAGCTCAAGCAACTCATCGAGCGCTTGCAGAAACAGCTTGCGCAAGTGCAGCAGCAAATGGCGGCCGCCGCGCAGCGCGCGAAGAACGATCCGGCCGCGGCGATCGAGCAGCAGACGCTGAGCGCGGAAGCCAGCACGATCTCGGCCGCGCTGTCGACGGCGATCGCGCAGCTCGCGCAGGCGATCCAGAAGTCGGGCAGCTCGACGTCCGGCGGGCTGGTGTCGACGCAGGCCTGACGGCACGGCGGCGCATCGTCCCGCAGCGCGCGGACGCGTCGCGGCACGCTACCCCGCGCATTACAATCCGAAGCTCGTCTTCCTCGAAAGGACGGCAGAACGATGAATGCGGAATTCACCGACGACGATCTCGTCCGCTTCGACGCGCAAGGCGGCACGCCGCTGCCGGCGGCCGACACCGAAGGATGGCTGGACCACGACGGCGCGCGCATCTGGCACGCGTCGTTCGGCCACGGCGCGCCGGTCGTGCTGCTGCACGGCGGCCTCGGTCACGGCGGCAACTGGGGTAATCAGGTGCCGGCATTGCTCGCGGCCGGCTACCGCGCGATCGTGATCGACAGCCGCGGCCACGGCCGCAGCACGCGCGACGATCGCCCTTATTCCTATGAACGCATGGCCTCCGACGTGCTCGCGGTGCTCGATGCGCTGCGCATCGGGCGCGCACGCTTCGTCGGCTGGAGCGACGGCGCGTGCGTGTCGCTCGTGCTGGCTGCCCGCGCGCCGAAGCGTGTGGCGGGTGTGTTCTTCTTCGCGTGCAACATGGATCCGGGCGGCGCGAAGGAAATGGTGCCGGGCCCGCTGATCGATCGCTGCTTCGCGCGGCACCGCAAGGACTACATGCGGCTGTCCGCGACGCCGGACGAGTTCGATGCGTTCGTCGCGGCCGTCAGCGAAATGATGCGCACGCAACCGGATTACAGCGCGGCCGACCTCGCGGCGATCGCCGTGCCGGTCGCGATCGTGCAGGGCGAGCACGACGAATTCATCCGCCCCGACCATGCAGCGTATCTCGCGCACACGATTCCGGGTGCGACGCTGACGACCTGCCGGACGTGAGCCACTTCGCGCCGCTGCAGCGGCCGGCGCGCTTCAACGCCGCGATGCTGGCATTTCTCGACCGGTTGCCGGACTGACGTCCGATGGCCGGTTCACGCGCCGCATAAGATTTTCTTTAGGCTCGCGCAAAATTTCATCGATTGTTGGCAAGCGGCCGGCAAGGGATAGTCCTGCTTCGACAGGCCGGCTGCCGCGGTCCTCGCGCGGCGCAGCCGGACTTGTTGTTCACGCAACCATCACGAAATCGAAGGAACCGCAATCATGCGATTCAACGCGATCCGCATCGCCGCGACCCTGTTGGTCGCCGCGTGCGCCGCTACCATGGCTGGCCGCGCGGCCGCTGCCACGCAGGACGAAATTCACGACACCGTGACCCGCAACGTCGCGCCGCTGATGAAGCAGTTTGCCATTCCCGGCATGGCGATCGGCGTCGTCGTCGATGGCAAGCCTTATGTGTTCGACTACGGCGTGATGTCGACGCAAACCGGCAAGCCGGTGACCGGCGACACGCTGTTCGAGATCGGCTCCGTCAGCAAGACGCTGACCGCGACGCTTGCGGCAAACGCACAGGAAGGCGGCGAGCTGTCGCTCACGGACCCGGCCGGCAAGTACCTCCCCGCGCTGCAGGGCAAGCCGTTCGGTGTCGTCACGCTGCTCAATCTCGGCACGCATACGCCCGGCGGAATGCCGCTGCAGGTGCCGGACAGCATCCGCAACGACGCGGACCTGATGCGTTATCTCGACGCGTGGCGGCCTGCGTACACGCCGGGCACGCGTCGCACTTACTCGAACGTCGCGATCGGGATGCTCGGTCTTCTCACCGCGAAAGCGATGCATGAAGACTTCACAGTGCTGATGGAACGGCGGCTGTTCCCCGCGCTCGGGATGACGCACACCTACATCGACGTGCCCGCCGCACGCCAGGCCGATTATGCGCAGGGTTATACGCAGGACGGCAAGCCGATCCGGATGACGGGCGGCATGCTGTGGCAGCCGGCGTACGGCGTCAGGACGACGGCGGCCGACCTGCTGCGCTTCGTGCAGGCGAACATGGGGCTCGTCGAAACGTCGCCGCGGCTGCAGCGCGCGCTCGAACGCACGCATACCGGCTATTTCCGTGCGGGCCCGTTCACGCAGGACCTGATCTGGGAACAGTATCCGTATCCGGTCGCGCTGCCGACGCTGCTTGAAGGCAACGGGCCGCCGATGCTCCACGACGCGACGCCCGTGACCAAACTCGAGCCGCCGCTCGCGCCGCGCGCGAACACGTGGATCAACAAGACCGGCTCGACCAACGGCTTCAGCACCTATGTCGCGTTCGTCCCCGCGAAGCGGATCGCGATCGTGATGCTGGCGAACCGCAGCTTCCCGATCGAGGATCGCGTGAAAGCCGCGTACCGGATCGTCGAGTCGCTGGACGGCACGCCGTAACCTGCGCCGTGCCCGTGCCCGTGCCCGTGCCCGTGCCCGCGCTCAGGCGAGCGCGGCGGCCGCGCCCGTGGACGCGGGCACGGTGTGCGCGCCGGCCGACGACGCGGCGGCCAGGCGCCGATAGCGCGCGAGCGCCCACAGCGGGAAGTACGCGGTATAGCCGTGATACTTCAGGTAGAAGATTCGCGGAAAGCCCGGCGCGTTGTGCGACCGGTGCCACCAGAAGCCGTCGTCCTGCTGCACGGATTGCAGATACGCGATGCCGCGCTTGACCGATTCCGATTCGCCGTCGCCGAACGCCATCTGTGCGAGCAGCGCCCACGCGGTGCAGTTCGACGTGCTTTCGCCCGCATTGGTGCCGGCGAGCGCCGGGTCGATGTAGCTGTCGTTCGTCTCGCCCCAGCCGCCGTCCGCGTGCTGACGTGCGCGCAGCCACGCGAGCGCGCGGGCGATGTACGGCTGCGACGGATCCTCGCCCGCGAGCGCGAGCCCGGCCAGCACGCTCCACGTGCCGTACAGGTAGTTCGTGCCCCAGCGGCCCCACCAGCTGCCGTCGGGCTGCTGCGTGCGCTTCACGTAGTCGATCGCGCGCGCGAGCGACGCGCGGTCGTCCGCGCGCTTCGTGACGCCGAAGCAGAGCAGCACGCGACCCGACACGTCCTCGGTCGGTGGATCGAGCAGCGCGCCGTGATCGGCGAACGGAATCGCGTTCAGGTACATGCGGTCGCAGTCGGCGTCGAAGGCCGCGAAGCCGCCGTTGCGCGATTGCAGCCCGCGCATCCAGTCGAGCGCGCGCGCGACGCGCGCCGCATACGGATGCGAGCCGTCCGCGTTGCGATGCGTGCGGCCGCGGCGGTCGAGCATCGCGGTGACGACCGCGGTGTCGTCGATGTCGGGGTAGTACGGGTTCGCGTACTGGAACGCCCAGCCGCCCGGTTGCGTGTCGGCCGGCGCGTTCTCGATCCAGTCGCCGCGCAGGTCGTTCACCTGGCGCTCGGCCAGCCAGTCGTACGCGCGCGCGATGCGTGCGTCGAGTTCGTCCAGGGCGCTCGCGGGCACGCCGGTGTCCGGCACGGCCACGCCGCGCGCCTGCTCGAGCGCCATCGTGCTCCACGCGGTGTCCCATACCGGCGACAGGCACGGCTGGCAGTACATGCTGCCGTCGGGCCGCGTGACCAGCAGCTTCTCCAGCGCGTTCTCGCAGTCGCGGCGCAACGGATGATCATCCGGGTAGCCGAGCACGTCCATCATCTGGTAGCTGTAGACGATCGGCGGAAAGATCCCGCCGAGGCCGTCTTCGCCGTTCATGCGCTCCGCGCACCACGCTTGCGCATGCCGGATCGCGCGCTGCCGCAGGCGTTTCGGCATCAGCGGCTCAACATGGCGCACCACGCGGTCGAGCGCGAGGAAAGCGCGGCGCATCCCGCGCGCGGGCGGGAAGTACTGGCGTTCCTGGTCGGGCGGCGTGACGAACAGCTCGGGGATCGCGATGTTGCGCGGGTTGCGCGCACGCGCTTTCAGCGAGCACAGCACGAGCAGCGGCACCATCGTCGTGCGGGCCCAGTACGCGACCTTGTACATCGAGATCGGCACCCACTTCGGGAACAGCACGAATTCGATCGGCATGAACGGCGTCGCGCGCCACGGCACCTGGCCGAACGTCGCGAGCAGGATGCGCGTGAACACGTTCGAGCGTGCCGCGCCGCCGAGCTTGAGGATCGCGTCGCGCGCGCGGACCATGTGCGGCGCATGCTCGCTGTCGCCGGCGGCCTTCAGCGCGAAGTACGCCTTCACGCTGCACGACACGTCCGGGTCGCCGTCGACGTACAGGTCCCACCCGCCGTGCGTGTCGAGCCGCTGGATCGCACGCAGGTAGCGCGCCATCTTCTCCTGGCGCGCGTCGTCGATCTTGTCCATGAAATGCATCATCAGGATGTATTCCGCGGTGATCGTTGCGTCGGATTCAAGTTCGAAACACCAGCTGCCGTCAGGCTGCTGAAGGCGCATCAGCGCGTCGCGTCCACGGGCGATCGCGGTGTCGAGCGCGGACCAGGGGGAGGGGGCGGGTTTGTTCATGCGGCGGATCATACCATCCAGCCGGAATGTTTATATCGAGACCGCGGGTGCTAACATCGCCCCCATGAAAAAACGCCTCGAACCCGCTTCGCGCGATACCGCCGCGCCTGTCGACACGGCCGGACCGGCCGACGCACCGAGCACGCCCGAGCCCACGCCCGTCGTCGGCGTGCGGCGGAAAAAGGCGCCGGAGCAGGTGCGCGCGCAGCTGCTGCAAGCCGCGTCGGACATCGCGACCGGACACGGCGTGGCCGCGTTGACGCTCGACGCGGTCGCAGAGCGCGCGGGCGTGACGAAAGGCGCGCTGCAGTATCACTTCGCGAACAAGCAGGGCCTGCTCGATGCGCTGTTCGGGCAGGCGACCGAACGCTTCGCGACACAGATGGCCGCGCGCCGGGCGGCCGATTCGCATGGGGACGGCGCGGCGGCGCGGGCGTATCTGCATGCGGTGCTCGACACCGCGCAGCCGGCCGCGAGCACCGAGGTGCTGCGCGTGCTGGTCGCGTCGATGATCACCGAGCAGGAGACGCGCGCGCGCTGGTCGGTGCCGATGCGCGAGTGGACGCGGCCGGACCCGGTGCCGCTCGAGCAGGCGGCGACGCTGATGATTTGCCGGCTGGCCGCCGACGGACTGTGGATCTCGGAGCTGCTCGACAGCGTGGAGATTTCGGCCGAGCTGCGCGCGGAGATCGTCCGGCAACTGGACCGCATGAGCGCGGGCGAGCCGCCGGCGGGTACGGGCAAGCACAAGAGCGCGCGCGGCCGGCGCGGCTGAACGCTCAACGTCCCGACGCGTTCGGCGATCCCGCCTGACGCTCGTTTTCGCCGTGGACGTGGCACGGGCTGCGCTGCGCGGCGCGCCATAGATCCGACGATATGAAGAGAACCGTCGCGCGCACCGGCGATTTCCTGACACACGACGCGCGTACCGTGACGGGAAACGACGGCGTATCGAGCGAAAAGCCCATGCGGCGACATGCCGATGACGTCAGGCCAGATGCGGTGTTGCGGGGGAGTGGCAAGCACATGCTGACACCAGACTATGTGGAGCGCGAGCTCTCTCATATCGAGAGAATGGTCGCGCTGCTCGAAAGCGATGCGGATACAGGCGCTGCGGCGATGCCGTACGCGATGCGCGTGAGTCGTCCGGGTTACTGGCGCGCACGGATCGAGGTGCTGCTCGCGATTCCCGGCATGCCGCGCCACGTGATGAAACTCGGCAACGTGCTGCTCGCGAAGATCGACGGGATGGAGTCGCGGCGGGGGAAGCGGAAGCCCTGACTGCGCGGGCGCGCGCAGCGCATGTCGCGAAGCGCGCGACGCCTTTATCTATTATCGAGATAGTCCATATTCCGGATATCGCGTTGCGGGATAGCGCGTGCCGCCGCCAAACTTGCGCAAAATCAATTCCACCCGGAGACATTCATGCGTACGCAAGTCGGCATCATCGGCGCGGGGCCCGCGGGCCTTCTGCTTTCCCATCTTCTTCATCTGCGCGGCATCGAGTCGGTCGTCCTGGAGTCGCGCAGCCGCGAACAGATCGAGTCCACCATTCGCGCCGGCGTGCTCGAACAGGGCACGATGGACGTGCTGACCGAAGCCGGTGTCGGCGACCGGATGAAAGCGGAAGGCGCGCTGCATCACGGCTTCGAACTTGCGTTCGAAGGCAAGCGCCGCCGCATCGATCTCACCGAACTGACCGGCAAGGCGATCACCGTCTATGCGCAGCACGAGGTGCTCAAGGATCTCGTGGCCGCGCGTGTCGCGGCCGGCGGTGCGCCGTACTTCAACGTATCCGGGACGACGATTTCGGGCATCGAGACCGATGCCCCGTCGATCCGCTTCGTGCACGACGGTGTCGAACAGACGCTCGACTGCGATTTCGTGATCGGCTGCGACGGCTCGCAGGGCGTGTCGCGCACGATGATCCCCGCCGCACTGCGGCAGGACTACGAACGAGTTTTTCCGTTTGGCTGGTTCGGCATTCTCGTCGAGGCGCCGCCGTCGTCGGACGAACTGATCTATGCGCGCCACGAGCGCGGCTTCGCGCTCGTGAGCACGCGTTCGCCGAATGTGCAGCGCATGTATTTCCAGTGCGACCCGAAGGATTCGGTCGACAACTGGTCCGACGATCGTATCTGGGCGGAGATGCATGCGCGCGTCGATTCCGCCGACGGTCAGCGCGTCGTGGAAGGCCGGATCTTCCAGAAGAACATCGTCGGCATGCGCAGCTTCGTGTCGACGACGATGCAGCACGGCCGGCTGTTCCTCGCCGGCGATGCCGCGCATATCGTGCCGCCGACCGGCGCGAAGGGCCTTAATCTCGCGGTGTCGGACGTGCGCATCCTGACGTCCGCGTTGCAGGCGTTCTATGACGAAGACCGCACCGACCTGCTCGATGCATACAGCGAAACCGCGCTGCGCCGGATCTGGCGCGCCGAACACTTCTCGTACTGGATGACGCGCATGATGCATCGTCTCGACGACGCGTCGCCGTTCGAGCAGCGTTTGCAGGTCGCGGAGCTCGAGCACGTGACGACGTCGCGCTCGGCGGCGATGGCGATGGCGGAAAACTACGTCGGCGCCGTCGCGGTCTGACGCGCCGCTAGCGGGGCGGCTTTTCCGGTCGCGACACCCCGGCGTCGCGACCGGCTCCACCGTCCGAATCGAGGCAGTTCAAGAATGGCCGGGCATCAGGTCGCGATGGGCCGATTCCCTGAAATCGCCCGGTGTCTGACCGGTCTGCTTGCGGAAGTAGCGGCTGAAGTACGCGCTGTCCGCAAAGCCCATCTCGTGCGCAATCTGCTTCACGCTCAGATTCGAATACACCAGCTCGCGTTGAGCTTCCCGGATCAGATGCGCGTTGACGACCGCCGTCGTCGAAATCCCCAGCTCTTCGCGGCAGACGCGCGCAAGCTGCGCGGCCGTCACGCCGAGCCGCTCCGCATAGAATTCCACCGGTCGATGCTCGCGAAAATGCGCGTCGATCAGCTCGCGAAAACGTCGCAGCAACGTCCCGCGCCGGTCGATGCCGGCATGCGACGGCGCTGCCGCGAGATCGCTCAAGCGCGCGACATGCACGACCAGCGCGACGAGCAGCGCCATCCCGGCCGCGCCGCGGCCGCGTGACGTGCTGCGGAATTCCTGTTCGAGCAACGCGAACAGCGGCATCAGCATCGAAACGCTCGCGTCCGGCCCCTTCACCGGAATCATCGCCGCACGTTGCAGGATCGACAGCGCACCCGGCGCGACCGTCTTGACCAGCTTTTCCAGTGCGTGTTGCACGACCGTGACCACGAGGCCGTCGATTTGCGGCGAGAACTCGAATGCATGGACCGTCTGCGCGGGCAGCAGCACGAGGCACGGCGGCGCGAACGTGTGCTTCCCGCTCTCGATCACGACATGCCCGTGCCCGCCGCGGATGTACAAAATCTGCAATAGCGCATCGTGGCGGTGCGCGGCGATATGCCAGTCGTTCGGCCGGCTGCGCTCCGGTATCCATTCGAAGTTGAACGCGTCATACCAAGGCGGACGAGCCGATTCGCCATACAGATCGTAGTTAGGGATTCTCCTCATGCCGCGCGGCCTCCTGTGTACAAATTGTCCTGTTGCTTGCGGCCTTTGTCCAGTTTTCGCGCGATGCGCGCTTCTATACTTTTCTCATCGACGTAGCGCTTGCCACTGACGCATCGCGCGACGTTCCGACAGCGCATGCAGGATCGAACCGGACATTTCAATCCTATTTAAAGAGGAAACCTAATGATATCGCAAGTAGACAACCGGCAGGCGGACTGGCTTCGTCTCGATGGGCAAGTGTGTGTCGTGACGGGGGCGGCCGGCGGCATCGGTACATCGATTGTCGAAGCGCTCGTGGCAGCCGGTGCGCGGGTCGCACTGCTCGACCGCGACGCGGACAGGACGATCGCCGTCGCGGAGCGGCTGCGCACGGCAGGTGGCGATGTCGTCGCGATCGGGTGCGACATTGGCGACGCGGCGAGCGTGAGCCAGGCGGCGGAACGCGTCGAGCGCGATTTCGGTCCCGTCGACGTACTCGTGAACAACGCCGGCCTGTTGCGTGCCGGCGGCATCGAGACCATCAGTCTGGACGCATGGAACGCGATGCTGCAGGTCAATCTCACCGGCTACATGCTCTGCTCGCAGGCGTTCGGCCGCGCGATGCTGGCGCGCGGCTCGGGCTCGATGGTGCATGTCGCGTCCATCGCGGCGCGCTACCCGCAGACGCATAGCGGTGCATACAGCGCGAGCAAGGCAGCGGTCGCGATGCTCGCACGGCAGCTGGCGGCGGAGTGGGGTCCGCGCGGCATCCGCAGCAATACGGTGTGCCCGGGGATGATCCGCACGCCGTTGTCCGAATCGTTCTATCAGAGCGGCGACATCGAGGCGCGACGCAGCGCGATGACCGCGAGCCGGCGCATCGGCCGCCCCGACGACATCGCGAACGTCGTCGCCTTTCTCGCGAGCCCGCGCGCCGCGTATGTGAACGGGGCGGAGCTGGTGGTCGACGGTGGACTCGACGCGATGCTGATGGATCTCGTTCCGCGGCCGGGCTATGAGGCCGGTGCCGGCGCAAGGTAGTTCAACGACATTGCCGCGCGTGATGCAGACACACCGCGTTCAGCGGCGTGGCGGCGCGGCTGTTCCATCCATGGAGGAAGACATGATGAACGATCGGCATCGTTCGAAGCACGTCACGTGCGATCTGCTCGTGATCGGATCGGGAGCGGGCGGCCTGTCCACCGCGATTACCGCGCGCAAGGCCGGCCTCGACGTGATCGTCGTCGAGAAGGACGCGTGCTTCGGCGGCACGACCGCGTTTTCCGGCGGTGTGCTGTGGATCCCCGGTAATCACCACGCGAGTGCAAACGACGTGCGCGATACGCGCGAGGCGGCGCGCACGTATTTGCGCGGCGAAACGGGCGCGTTCCGTGACGACGCGGCAATCGAGGCCTTTCTCGAGCACGGCCCGCGCATGCTCGAATTCTTCGAGCGCGAAACGGACGTGAAATTCGTCCCGACGCTGTATCCCGACTATCACCCGAACCAGCCAGGCGGAGTCGACATCGGCCGCTCGGTCGTCGCCGCGCCGTACGACGCGCGTCGGCTCGGGCGCGATCTCGCGCGCCTGCGTCCGCCGTTGAAGACGATCACGTTTATCGGGATGATGTTCAATTCGTCGAATGCGGACCTGAAGCATTTCTTCAACGCAACGCGCTCGCTCAAGTCCGCGTGGTACGTGACGAAGCGGCTCGCCGCGCATCTGAAGGATCTCGCGCTGTACCGGCGCGGCGTGCAGATCACGAGCGGCAACGCGCTCGCTGCACGACTCGCGAAGTCGGCGCTGGACCTCGGGATCCCGATCCTGACGAACACGCCCGCACGTGAACTGGTGACCGACGGAGGCCGCATCGCCGGCGCGATGGTCGGGCCGGATGGCGAGACGTATCGCATTACCGCGCGCCGTGCGGTCGTGCTGGCGAGCGGCGGCTTCTCGCACGACGTCGCGCGCATCGCGCGTGCGTATCCACACGTTGCGAGCGGCGGCGTGCATCTGTCGCCCGTGCCGGCCGGCAACACCGGCGACGGCGCGAAACTGGCCGAGCAGGCCGGCGGCCGCGTGGAGATTCGCTATCCGCAACCGGCCGCATGGATGCCCGTTTCGCGCGTGCCGCTCGCCGATGGCCGTTTCGGGGTGTTTCCGCATCTGCTCGATCGCTACAAGCCGGGTGTCATCGGCGTGACCCGTCGCGGCACGCGTTTCGCGAACGAATCGAATTCCTACCATGACGTCGGTGCGGCGATGATCGCCGCATGTCGCGACGAGACAGAGACGGCGATGTGGCTCGTGTGCGATCGCGCAACGATCCGCAAATACGGGCTCGGCTTTGCGAAGCCCGCGCCGGTGCCGCTCGGGCCGCTGCTGCGCAACGGCTATCTCGTGCAGGGTCGTACGTTGGCGGAACTCGCGCAGCGGGCCGGTATCGATGCGGCGAATCTGGAGGCAACCGTGCGGCGCTACAACCGCGACGCCGCGCGTGGCGAGGATCCCGAATTCGGCCGCGGCACGACGTCGTTCAACCGCTATCTCGGCGACGCGAACCATCGTCCGAATCCGTGCGTGGCGCCGCTCGGCGACGGGCCGTATTACGCGCTGAAGGTCGTGATGGGCGATCTCGGCACCTTCGACGGAATCCGCACCAACGCGGTCGGGCAGGTGCTGGCCGCCGACGACCGGCCGATCGCGGGCCTGTACGCGGTCGGCAACGATCGCGCCAGCATCATGGGCGGAAACTACCCAGGTGCAGGGATCACGCTCGGTCCGATCATGACGTTCGGCTATCTGAGCGCGCGCCATATCGCGGGGCTCATCGACCTGACCAACCTCACCGAACCGACACCGTGCGCTGCCGTGGCGCATCCCGTCGACGCGCGCGCGACCGCGTGAACCCGGAGCACATCATGACTACCGCGAAAGCATTCATCGACCATCGCATCTATACGATCCGCCCGCGCGGCATGGCCGAATTCGTCGAGATCTTCGACCGACTCGCGATGCCGATCCAGGTGAAGTATCTCGGCGCGCCCGTCGGCTTCTACATGAGCGACATCGGCGCGTTGAACCAGGTTGTCCATCTGTGGGGCTACGACAGCATCGCCGATTACGATGCGCGGCGCACCGCGCGCGATGCCGATCCGGACTGGCCCGCGTATCTGCAGGCGTCCGGCCATCTGATCGTCGCGCAGGAGAGCCGCATCATCCGCCGCGTCGAGTTCCCGAGCCTCGCGTACCTCACGCGTTGAGCCCATGACGACGACACCCCGATACGACATGGGCGCCATTCGCGTGGAGAGGGCGGCAATCGTGACGCGCTGCGCGGACGGCATCGGCGCCGGGGATTCTCCGCCTGACTGACCTGCGCACGATACCCGGGCACCGGGCCTGCAACGAAACATGAACATGGAGATGTCCGCGTGCGTGCGGCGCATCAGCGCCGTCTTGCACCCGGATCGAAGGAGACACACGATGAAAACCCAACCGCGTACGCTCGACGTGCAGTCGTTCATCGACGCCGAACGCTTTTCCCCCTGCCAGTGGCTGATCCTGATCCTGTGCTTTCTGGTCGTGGCCGCCGACGGCTACGACACGGCCGCGATCGGCTTCATCGCGCCGGCGCTGACCCACGACTGGGGCATCGCGCGCAGCGCGCTCGGCCCGGTGATGAGCGCGGCTCTGGCCGGGCTCGGCATCGGCGCACTCGCCGCCGGCCCCTGCGCGGACCGGCTCGGCCGCAAGACCGTGCTCGTGCTGTCGGTGGCGTGCTTCGGCGCGTGGAGCATGGTGTCCGCGCACGCGCAGTCGATCGAGGCGCTGACCGCCTTTCGCTTCCTGACCGGGCTCGGCCTCGGCGCGGCGATGCCGAACGCCGTCACGCTGATGGCGGAATATGCGCCGGCCCGGATCCGTGGCGTGGCCGTCAACGCGATGTTCTGCGGCTTCTCGTGCGGGCTCGCGGTTGGCGGCATCACGTCGGCATGGCTGATTCCGCACTTCGGCTGGCAAAGCGTGCTGACCGCGGGCGGCATCGGGCCGATCGCACTGGCGGTCGTGCTCGTGATGCTGCTGCCCGAGTCGGCGCAGTATCTCGCGGCACGACCGGGCACGCATGCGCGCATCGCGCGCATCCTCGCACGGATCGCACCGAACGAGCGCTTCGACGACCGTGCGTTTGTGGCCGCCGGCGCGCGCCCGCAGGCCGGCGGGGCGTCCGCGCTCGCGCAGGTGCTGTCCGCGCAGTTTCGTTCGCGGACGCTGATGCTGTGGGCGGCCTACTTCATGGGGCTGCTGATCTATTACCTGCTGACCAACTGGATGCCGACGCTGCTTCGCGATGCGGGCTTCAGCGCCGAAGGCGGCGCGCTGATGACGTCGCTGTTCCCGCTGGGCGGCGTGCTCGGCAACCTCGGGGTCGGTTGGCTGATGGATCGCTTCAATCCGAACCGGACGATCGTGTTTGCGTATGTCGTCGCAGCGTTGCTGGTGCTCGTGGCGAGCCGCACGATCGGGCATGCCGCGTGGCTCGGCACGCTGATCTTCCTGTGCGGCACCGTGGTGACGAGCGCGGTGACGTCGATGTCGGCTTATGCGGCGAGCCTGTATCCGACGCATTGCCGCGCGACGGGCGTGGCCTGGATGCTCGGCATCGGACGGATCGGCGGCGTGGCCGGCGCGTTCGCCGGCGCGATGCTGATGGGGCTCGGCTGGCGCTTCGGCGATGTGTTCAGCCTGCTTGCGGTACCGGCGCTCGTCGCGGCCGGTGCGTTGCACGCGATCGGCCGCTGCCGCACGGAACTCACGGAACAGGAGCGCGCGAGCGGCGCGGCCGTGCAGCAACACTGACGCGGCGGATGCCTGCCGAGCGTGTGCCGGCGGGCTGCTTCAGGGCGGGGCGTAGACAAGAAAAAGCCACGGAGCGATCCGTGGCTTTCCCTTTCCATCACGCAGCCGTGTCATGGCCGCGTCTTGCACTGCATCGTGCGAGCGCGCTTACGCGATGCTCTTCGACCAGTTCGCGTACCAGTTGCGGAACAGCGTGTACTGCGCTTCCGCGTAGTTGCGTTGCGCGTCGCTCAGTGCGTCGGTTTCGTTGAAGTGCAGCGTGTATTCCTTGTCGCCGTTCAACACCATCAGGTGCTTGTAGAACAGGACCAGGTCGCAGCCTTCGTCGAACGAGGACAGCACGGCCAGCGCCGATTCCAGTTCCTTCGCACGGACGCGTGCCACCGCATCGCCTTGCGCAGCCTTCTTGCACAGGTCGACGAGTTGCAGCACTTCGCGCGGCAGCGCGTTGCCGATGCCGGTGATCGCGCCCGCGGCACCGCAGTTCACGAAGCCGTGGAAGACTTGCGTGTCGACGCCGGCCATCAGCGTCACGCTGTCGTCCTGCGATGTGATGTTCTCGGCTGCGTAACGCATGTCCGCCGCACCGCCGAATTCCTTGAAGCCGATCAGGTTCGGGTGCTGGCGACGCAGTTCGAAGAACAGGTCGGCACGGGTTGCGAAGCCGTAGTACGGGCTGTTGTAGATCACGGCCGGCAGGTTCGGCGCGGCGTTCAGGATCGCGGCGAAGTGTGCCTTCTGTGCGGCCGGCGATGCGCCGCGCGACAGCACGCGCGGGATCACCATCAGGCCGTGCGCGCCAACCTTCGCGGCATGCGCGGCGTGCGACACGGCTTCCTTCGAGTTCACCGCGCCGGTGCCGACGATCGTCGGGACGCCGGCTTCGACCAGGCGCGCGACGCCTTCCTGGCGCTGCGCTTCGGTCAGCAGCGGCCAGTCGCCCATCGAGCCGCAGTACACCACCGCGCGCATGCCGAGTGCCACCAGCTCCTTGCCCTTCTTTACCAGCGCGTCGAAATCCGGCTGACGGTCAGCGGTGCACGGCGTCATCAGGGCCGGAATGGTGCCGGTAAAAATGTTGTCGCTCATCTCGTTTCCTCACATTCAGATAGGGTCAACTGCCATTGCTGGCACAACCTGGGCAGTACGCGCGCTCGCCGTCTCGTCGGTGCTTCACGTGATCCGGACGGCGGCTGGCCACCTCTTGCGTGCCTCGGTGCCGAAACGTTGCCTCCGGTTTCGCCCGAAAGTCAGCCATCGACGAGTGCATTCTAGCCAGTTCGCATATTTTATACAATATAAAATAAAAAGGGCATGACACAGGCCTTGGTTTCGGGGCATCGGCGAGGGCGGCGAACCGCGCCACGGCGGCCTCCGGCGAGGATGGCGGGCGATCCCGGCGAAGGCGGCGCGACGCGCGTCCCGACTCCACCTGATGCCCGCGAAGCCGGGCCAGCGTTGCGCAAGCCCGTTCCCGTCGCGCTTTCATCTGACCGAAATCCGTTCCTCCGCAGGCTCTTGGAATGGCCGGCGGCGGCTCGCCGACGTGTCGCATTTCCGCCGAAAGCATTTTTGAGATTGCTTGGATTGTGTATTGGATATTGTATAAAATCTTTCGGCGCGCTTACCCGCGAACCGGCCCGTCAAGGGAAATGGAAGACAACGAGAGGAGATACGGAGATGACAAGTCAGGTCGGCGAGGCAGTCTCGCCTGGTGGTGCGGCGGCCGTGCAGGACACGGCGTCGAAACGGGAATTGAAGCGGGTCGTCGCGGCGTCGATGGTCGGGTCGGTGGCGGAGTGGTACGAGTTCTTCCTGTATGGAACGGCCTCGGCGCTGGTGTTCGGCACGCACTTCTTCAAGAAGACGGGCAACCCGATCGACGGCCTGCTCGCGGCGTTCGCGCTGTATGCGGTGGGGTTCGCCGCACGCCCGATCGGCGGGCTGGTGTTCGGCTACTACGGCGACAAGTTCGGCCGCAAGTATCTGCTGCAGGTCAGCCTGATCGTGGTCGGCATCACGACGTTCCTGATGGGCTGCCTGCCGACCTTCGATGCGATCGGCTACTGGGCGCCGGTGCTGCTGGTGTCGCTGCGCCTGATCCAGGGCTTCGCGTTCGGCGGCGAGTGGGGCGGCGCGATCCTGCTGGTCAGCGAGCATAGCCCGGACAACCGCCGCGGCTATTGGGCCAGCTGGCCGCAAGCCGGCGTGCCGGCCGGCAACCTGGTCGCGACCATTATCCTGCTGGTGCTGTCGAGCTCGCTGTCCGAGGCCGACTTCCTTGCATGGGGCTGGCGCGCGGCGTTCTGGTTCTCGGCGGTGGTCGTGCTGATCGGTTTCTGGATTCGCCGCAAGGTCGACGATGCGCCGATCTTCAAGGAAGCGCAGGCGCGCCGCGCGCAGAAGCAGGAAAGGCAGCTCGGCGTGGGCCACGTGCTGAAGTACCACTGGCGGCAGGTGCTGATCGGCATCGGCGCGCGTTTTGCCGAGAACATCCTGTACTACATGGTCGTCACGTTCTCGCTGACCTATCTGAAGCTGGTCGTCGGCTTCGATACCACGCGGATCCTGAAGCTGATGTTCGCTGCGAACGCGATCCACTTCTTCTTCATCCCGCTGATGGGGCTCATGTCGGACATCGTCGGCCGCAAGCCCGTATACCTGACCGGCGCGGTGCTGACCGCGGGCTGGGGCTTCGTCGCGTTCCCGATGATGGACACCGGCAACGACTGGATCATCATGGCCGCGATCGTGCTCGGCCTGTTCATCGAATCGATGACCTACTCGCCGTACTCGGCGCTGATGACCGAGATGTTCCCGACCAACGTGCGCTATACCGCGCTGTCGCTGTGCTACCAGGTCGCGCCGCTGATGGCCGGCTCGCTCGCGCCGTTGATCGGGCTGTCGTTGCTCGAGCGCTATCACTCGTCGACGCCGATCGCGCTGTATCTGGTCGCGGCGGCGGCGATCTCGATCGTTTGCGTGGGTCTCGCGAAGGAAACGCGCGGCAAGTCGCTGCGCGACGTCGATGCCGAGGCGAGCCGGCGGACCCACGCGTAACGTATGCAGCCGAAGCCCGGTTGAACGCACCGAAGCCACCCGCGAGGGTGGCTTTTTTGCGGTTCAGCGCGGATTTCCGGGGGAGAGCGGGGAAGACGGTCGGTGGCCTTATACGAATTGCCTGGCGACCTGGCGGATCACGGCCGCGTTCAGGAGTTGATCTGGTCTCCTATGGATCCCGAGCGCGCAGCCGCGACCCGCGCCAGAGCGGCGACGGACCTGATCGACATGTCGCGTTAGTGCGAAGTCTCGCCGCCGCCGGGCGATGATCCTTGACAGCCGGCGAGGTTCAGGCTGCTGCCGCCTGATGAATCGCGTCGTGCCGCTCACCACCCAAGATATCGACCAGATCGGTCAACATCCGCCCCAATTCACCCGTCATCAGCGTGACGTCCGAGTCGAAGCGTTCGTCGTCGTTCTGCGCGGTGGGATCCGTCGCTTCCTTGATCACGTCGAGCGGTGTGACGCGCTTGATCGTCAGCGAAGGTGTCAGCACGAAGGAGATTCGGTCATTCCAGGTCATGGCGAGGCGCATGCATTGTTTGCCGGCCTCGATGTGCCGGCGCATGTCGTTCGCTTCCAGCGCGTGGCCGACGTATCGCACCGTGGCACCGCCTTCGCCGCTCGAGCGCAATTCGGCGTCCTGGTCCACGGTGAACCCGCCCGGCGCGTCGCCGGACAGCAGCCAATCCGTCATCGCGGCAACCGGCGAAAGCGCCACCTGAACGCCGGCGAGCGGCAATTGATCGATCGATTTGACGAGCAGGCCGCGGACGTCGTCGGCAAGAGCCTGTGCAGCCGCATCGATGACGAGCCAGCCGTTCACAGTATCGATCCACACGCGGGTATCGCGGCGAATGGTGAACGCGCGCGGCAGCAGTTCGTCGGTCACCTGCTCCTTGAGTTCGCGCAGCTGTTTTCGCCCGACCTTGAAGCCTTGCTGCTCCTCGACTTCAAGCGCCCGGGCCTTGGTCACCTGATTGACGACCGAGGCCGGGAGCAGCTTCTTTTCGGCACGAAATGTCAGCAGCATCTGCCGGTTGATCGAATACACAAGCGCGCCGTCGTCACGCGGCGACGCCCATCCGAAGCGCTGCATCTCGACGCTGGTGCCCGGCTGAAACGCGTGCGGCGCCAGCCATTCTTCCATCTGTTCGGGGGTAACGGCCCACGGTGCCGGGAGACGATGAAGCTGAAGGTTCTTGAACCACATAGGCGTGCGGGCAAAGCGAAGCATTCTATATGACGGTGACGGTTACCGGCCATGAAGCGCCGTTCACCTGCATGCACATTCGGACAGTCTAGCGACCGCTCCAGTCGGCAAACGGTCGTTCCGATGAGAATGATTCAGATTCCGTCATCTGCCAAAGCGCTCCTGACCTGCACTCAGGGTGTTCAGAACCCGGTGAATTCTCAACCCGCCGGATTGGCGCTGCGGCGACATGCTACGATCAACGCGATCCGACTTTCATCCCGACGCACAATGACGACCATGTATGAATTGCTCGGTGTGTGCGAGAACGCGACCAACGAGGAAATCAAGCGAGGCTACCGAAAGGCGGCGATGAAAGCGCATCCCGACCGTAACGTCGGGTGCGAAGCGGACGCGCATGCGCGATTTCAGGAGATCAAGGAGGCATACGCGATTCTCTCGGACCCGGAGCTGCGCCGCGTCTATGACACCGCTTACGCAGAGGAAATGCTCCGTCACGCACGGCTTCGCGAAGAAGAGGAGCGCTTGAACGCGGAGCGCGAAGCGGAATATGCGCGGTTCGTGGCATGGGCGATGCGCTTCGCCGAGCAAGGGCACAACCGCGACGTCGTGTTCGGTGTTCTGCTCGGCCGTGATTGCGATGTTCAACTCGCCGAGCGCATTGCCGGCAGCGTGGTCGAGTTGCATGCGTCGCGCCAGCCGGGCGCATCGCGGGACGGGGAGCGTGATGAGCAGATGCCGCAATGCGACGAGAGGGCGACACAGGCGGCATCGGCGCAGGCGTCAAAGAGCGACGCGCGAAGGAGTGGCGAACACACGCATACGGACTTTTTCAGCGCTCTCTGGCACGGCGTGTTCGGGCTGCGCCGGTGAGCCTTGGTGTGTGACCAGTTCTGCGAACGCAGAACTCGAACGCGATCGGTGCCAACTTCGGGGGAGGTTTTTTGATCGACTGCTTCATGAATTGACGGCTAATTGGGCAGTATTCGGTCATCAGCAGTCAGTCATCCAATGCCGCTGATGGACACTCGAGTGGTGCATCCAATTACATAAGGGTCATTCGCGTCTACGTTGAGGCAGGACCAGTCCATCTTTGACCGCGCAAAATACCCGCTCGTGACACTGGTAGACGACGTGCCCGTTATAGATGGCAAGCAGTTCACGGTTGTTGCGCAAAAATTGAACATCAATCGGCTTAAAGGGAAGCGACTTTCGATCACCAAGCACCTGGTCCAGGAACTCGGGATGCGCCTTGCCGTCCAGAAGCGTACGAGGATCGGCAAAAATGTAGGTTATGAAAGCATTCCGACGCAGATTGAAAGAAAATGCCATATGCGGGCCATTGGCAATCGGTTGACTATATCCCCGGTCAGGAAGTAGGCAGCTTTCGTGATCATATTCACAGACCCAGACGGCTAGATAATTGTCTCGGTCTTCAAATAATTTTTTTACGATTTGATCAAAAAAATTGGGCTGCCCGTTTTCCAGCGGCACGAGCAACATGAACAGAATTCTCAGCCATTCGTGATACTGTACATTGCTTATCCCGAGTTCCGAACATCGGTGTGCTTGATGCGGTTTCCTTCCATCAACAATGCGTCGGTACATTATGAGCAGCTCTGGATTTGTCGGGTCGTGTGCGGCAAGGCCAGGAAACGTGTTGATGATCTTTACAACCGAGAACGGATTTCTCACGAAGTTCAGCAGTTTGGCAGAAAACAGATCGATGATTTCGGTATTTATGTCTTTGTTGTTTGCCTTGAGCTTATCTAGAAGATTTCTGGTATGTGTTGCAACATGGCCTTCGTACTTTTGAAATAATGCTTCAAAATTAAACCGTTTATCGCTGTTGCCTGTTACATCAAAACTAAAAATATCCGAGGCCGACAAATTTTTACTGATACGGTTTCCGTCCGGTTTTTCAAGAGCAAGTTCGTAATTTTCGCGGTCGACAAGTTTGAACGAATAAATGCGCTTATTTTTATCATCAGCCTCGGGATTGGCGGCGTTGAGCCTTTGCTCGGCCTGGGTGACGAAATGTTGATTTTTGGTGTCGTTTTCGAACATGCTGCGTCCCTTGGTTGGTTCAGGCGTTGATCAGACCAAGCGCTGAAGAAGCTTGGCGAGATCAGGCTCCGTAGCGGCCGCCCGCACAACGGCGCCTAACCTCGGGCTCAAACAATTCCGTTCATTCTAGCCGCCGCGTTCTGTATGACCGATCACACGCGGAAGCAGCCATTAGACAGATCGCTGATTAGCCGACCGTTCAGGGTCGGCTTCCGCCGGATGCAGTCCGTTCGAAGCCAGCATCCGACAACGGCTCGCCGTCGGGCTGTAGTCGGCCATCAAGAGTCTTTCACACGTCGTGTCGCCGAGACGTTCGGACGTCGGCTCCGCCCCCCGGAACGGCCGTTCGCCGTTCAATCATCGAACCACGAATTCGCTCAGGTCCGCTGGTGGGCACAGTCGCTGTTCGTGCGCTCTCATCAGGCGAGAAACGATATCTTGCCCGGGGTGGGGAACGCGTGGAGTCTTTGCGGCGTAGTACGTAATCCACAATCGGTCGGCATCGTTGCCGATCTGCTGCTCTGCTAGATAATGCGACGGATCATTGCTGAAGAATATTGCATTGGCGGGGCAAGGATCAGTGTAGCCCTCTGCATCGAGATCAAGCATGGTATCGCGTATTTCAGCCATCCATCTATTCCATATCGACTCGTCCTCAGCAGGCGGCAGGTTTGTATCGATGAAGACGTAAAAAGGTAGGTCTACGTCTTTCTTATAAGCTTCCAGCAGTGGTTTTCTGATGTCAACTTGATCACCCGGCCCAATGTCGCGGCCGCCGTTGAAGCCTTGAATTCCTCTGCGGTGCCTGCTCTTTACCTCTACAGCGATTTTTATTGGGGAGAATCGATCATTTGCGATGAACTCGGGGTGTCGTCGTGAGTTATCTTGTTCATCTTCGAACTCGAGTGTGAAGCCTGCTACGACGCACATCGCGGCGACCTTTAATTCATGTCGAGCGGCCTGAAAGAATCGAGAGTCCAGCAGTCGAGCTTTTAGCATGCGCTCAAGCGTCGAGTTATCACCTATCGTGAACAAGTCGTAAGCGAGCCGAAACCACGCTGCTCCACTTCCGATTTGGGAGGCTCTGGGATCAAGACTCTTTTCTTGCAAAACCCTTTGACGATGGCTTACATAGGTATGCATCCACTGCATCGCGGGATGGCGTTGGGCCAGCGGCTTTTTTTCCTCAGCTTGCAGAAACGGCTCGCCAAAGAACAGTAGCGCGTGGTCGTGTATGACGTTAGTGAAGTCGTATGGATCGTCTTGCACCTGTCTGTAGAGGCTGCCGCCCACTGCAACGATCCACTTGCCGTCAAATCTGCAGCACACGGGCATGCGAGCGTGTCCGTAACGTTCAATGAACGTGCTCTCCCTGTCTTTCAAGCGAGCAAATTCTTTCTGCGCTTTCAACAAGAGTGATGCATCAACCGATGCTGCTCTCGCTTGCTGGGCAAATTGCCCCACTACCTGTACTGCCGCGCTTGTCAACAAGGCAGCTTTCTTGATTTTGGGGGGAGGATCGTGTGACATGTCGCTTTTTGAGCCAACATTGGATAGGTAAATCACAAACGAGGCAGGACCGCTCGACAAGAGTATATGTCCGTAGCCTCCACAAAGCTGCCATCTCGCTGTCGTAGGTCTGAAGGTCCGCTTCGGGTCGGCAGCGGTCAGTCGCTTTTGACCGCAGCTGGCCACGCGCGACCGATCGATTCCATGTTTGCTCGGACGCCCAGACGTCGGCTTCGCCCACTCAACGGTCATTCCCGTCAATGACGATGCGTTGACACATGTGCAGAACAGAAGCATGACACGCCGATACGGCCGCTGAACAAGCGCGAGGCTGCACGGGCCAAACGTCGGCGTCGGGCGGCGCGTTGCACTGTCCTAATTCGCGGCACCTGTCCGGATGCGACCCGTGCGATGATGTGCCATGATCAACAAGAGAGATGGAATGACGACTACGTTCGACGAGGCGACAACGGCGGCGATCGCCGCGTTTGCCCAATTGGATTTCTACACGGCTGTGCAAGCGATGCGCGCCGAGGCCGATTACGACCGCGAACGCGACCAGTGGATCTCGCGCTATATCGACGAGCACGGCGGCGGCGCGGACGATGCAGAATACGACGCCCTGCACGCGCAGGCTCAGGCGACCCCGGAATACGCGCAGTTCATCGATGCGGTTCGCCGGGAAATCCTGGAATACTTCGGCGTGACCGACGATCAGCTGGACAACATGGTCCTGCTGCGCGATGACGACAGCGATGAGCTTTGGGCGGAAGTCAACCGGCAGCGGAGCGCGCTGGGAACCGGTGAAGTGCGCGGAGATCTCTGACCATTGCTAGCCATTGGGGTTTCAAGTCGTGCTGGGTACGGGACTAGAGTGGGCTCGGTCAGGTGGTGCGCCCGGCTTGCAGTTGCTGCACCCGATCCGCGGTGGAAGGACAAGCTTTCGGATCTTCGGAACGAGTGACCGTTGTGCATCGGATACCTGCCCTCGGAAGTGCAACGCCTCGACTGCCAGCAATGGGGTGGCAACCGACATACGCAGGCAGCCGAACGCAGGGCGCGACAGCGTGAAGCCCCATGCGGCGGCGGCTCGACGACACGGGCGCTCTGCTAATATTGTAGAAAATATGCAATATCCGCCGCCGCGCCGGCATCTGCCTGACCGCCTTTCCCCAGTCTGAACATGAACGAGAAACGCCCTCCTCTTGTCTACGCCACGCGCGCCGAAGCCGCGGCGAACGAAATTCGCCGCCGTATCCTGACAGGGGAGTATGTCGACGGCTATCAGCTGCGCCAGGATGCGCTGGCGACCGAGCTCGGCATCAGCCGGATCCCGCTGCGGGAAGCGCTCGTGCAGCTCGAGAGCGAGGGGCTCGTCAAGATCCTGCCCCACAAGGGGGCGATCGTCTCGGAACTGTCCCCGGAAGACATCACCGAACTGTTCGAACTGCGCGCGCTGCTGGAACCCGTGCTGCTGAAGAAGTCGATTCCGAAGCTGACCGCCGAGGATTTCGCGCGGCTCGATGCGATCCTCGAGGAGTACAGCGAAGTGCTGCATGCGAGCCAGTCTGGGCGCTGGGGCGAACTGAACACTGAGCTGCATCATGTGCTGCTGTCGCGTGCCGACCAGCCGAAGACGGCGGCGATCGTCGCGTCGCTGCTGCAGCAGACCGACCGCTACACGCGCGTGCAGTTGTCGCTGTCCCAGGCCGCACGTGACGTGGCCGAATCCGAACACGCCGAACTGGTCGCGTTGTGCCGCAAGGGCGATACGCGCACGGCGGCATCGCTGCTCAAGCGGCATATCGAGCATGCGGGCGGCGAGCTGAACGCGTTCCTGCGGGATCGACGCCTCGGTCGTTGAGCGCGCGTCCGGCCAGGACGCCGTGAACACCGCGTTGCAGCAGATTCCAGTGCCGAGGCGTCGCATGTGAGGCGCGGCCGGCCATCGCGGCACCAGCCTGCAGGCGTGTCGTTCGCCTATCCGCCGCCAATACCCTGCAGTACCTTGCCCGTTCCGCCGCACACCATGCATGGATGTCCTTCGACCATGCCCGTGCCGCGGCACACGCCGCACTGATCCTCGCCCACGCCCGGCGCATCGGGCGGCCCTTCGTCGTCCGGATTCAGCGGCGTGTCCTGATCCGGCCCGTCCGACGTTCTGGTCGTCTGCATCGCATACCTCCATCCGCATTACCGATGTCGCCGCGAGCACGCATCGCGCGTGCCCGCGGCGTGTGCACGCGCGCAGGCGCCGGCCCGCATGCCGGAAGCGCGCAACGACGGGCGCACCGGCCCCGGTGACGCGATTCCCCGCATGACGGCGGGGATTCGTCGTCATCGCATCATCGTTACAACGGCGGCGCCCACGTCGAGCGGAACGGGTCTGACTGGTTGATTCCGGGGAAGTCGACGAATGCCTTGCTGCAGTCGACCAGATTGGCCGGACGCACATTGAGCGTTGCCTGGCCGTTCCCGACGGCGCGGCTCGTGGTCGACGCCAAAACCGGCAGGTTCACGTTGTGCAGCGTGAGGTTCGCGTCCGATTGATCGTCCTGGCTTGGCGTCGTGCGGTCAGGGATGCGTCGTAGTCAGTCATCCTATGACTAATGAAATAGGAGCGAAAGCCGGCTCCCGGTCTCGCGAAAGCGATTCAACATCGTACCGATTCAAATGCAGACCTGTTTCCGGAAAACGTTTCGCAGATAGTCCGCCGATTTGAGACGATTTTTTCCCATACTCCGCCGCAAGCCCGCTACAGAGCCCGTTATAGGGTATGCACCAAGTGAGTTAAACGATTAACCGACGTACATTCGCTCCGACACGTCATACAACGTATGACTGTGATTTCGCGAAGACCGTGCATCGATCCATGCGGATGCCGACCGGATCGCCGCCAAACAACGAGCAACAGCAAGGAGACTGACGATGAAGCCCCGATTCACCCGCTCCCGTACCGCACTGGCCGTCGCGCTGATGGCCGGCTTCGCGGTGTCCGCGCAGGCCCGCGTGTTCCGCTCGGCGGACGTGCACGGCGACAGCTTCCCGACCAACATGGCGGTCAAGTACATGGGCGACGAGCTGTCGAAGCTGACGGGCGGCAAGGACTCGATCAAGGTGTTCGGCAACAGTGCGCTCGGCTCCGAGAAAGACACGGTCGACCAGGTGCGGATCGGCGCGATCGACATGGCGCGCGTGAACGGCGCGTCGTTCAACGAGATCGTGCCGGAGTCGCTGATCCCGTCATTCCCGTTCCTGTTCCGCGACGTCGACCATTTCCGCAAGGCGATGTACGGCCCGGCCGGCCAGAAGATCCTCGATGCGTTCGCGGCGAAGGGGATGATCGCGCTGACGTTCTACGAGAGCGGCGCGCGCTCGATCTACGCGAAGCGCCCGGTGCGCACGCCCGCCGACATGAAGGGGCTGAAGGTGCGCGTGCAACCGTCCGACCTGATGGTCGACGAGATCAGGGCGATGGGCGGCACGCCGACGCCGATGCCGTTCGCCGAGGTCTACACGGGCCTGAAGACGGGCCTCGTCGACGCGGCGGAAAACAACCTGCCGTCGTACGAGGAAACCAAGCACTTCGAGGTGGCGCCCGACTACTCGGAGACGCAGCACGCGATGACGCCGGAAGTGCTGGTGTTCTCGAAGAAGATCTGGGACACGCTGTCGCCGCAGGAACAGGCCGCGATCAGGAAGGCCGCGGCCGATTCGGTGCCGTACTACCAGAAGCTGTGGACCGCGCGCGAGGCATCGGCGCAGCAGACGGTGACGAAGGGCGGCGCGAAGATCCTGCCCGCCGCGCAGATCGATCGCGCGGCATTCGTGAAGGCGATGCAGCCGCTGTGGACCAAGTACGAGAAGACGCCGCAGATGAAGCAGATCGTCGACGAGATCGAGGCAACCAAGTGACCCGTCGCACCTCCCTGAATGGCGCGGCGGCCGTGGGCTCGCCGGATGCGGCCGTCGCGGATGGTGCGGCACCGTGCCGGCCGCGCGCGGGGGCGCCGCTCCTGCGTTGCGTGAACGACCTGCTGTTCCGCGCGCTGGCCGTGGTCGCGTCGCTGTGTCTCGCGGCGCTCACGGTGCTGGTGTTCTACGCGGTCGTGATGCGTTACGTGTTCGAGAACGCGCCCGATTTCGTCGAGCCGATCGCGCTGCTGCTGGTGATCGTGATCGCGATGTTCGGTGCGGCCATGAAGGTGCGCGACGGCGGCCACATCGGCCTCGACTCGCTCGTGCGGCGCCTGTCGCCGGGCGCGCGCACCGTGGTGATCGCGATCCAGCACCTGAGCCTGATCGCGTTCGCGATCGCGATCATGGTCGGCTGCGGCAGCATGGCCGCCGAGACGATGGGCGACCGCATTCCGATCATCGGGCTGCCCGAGGGCGTGCGCTACCTGATCACGATTCCCGCGGCGATCGCCATCATCCTCTTCTCGCTCGAGCACCTGCTCGCGCTTCGTCGTTCTTCGTCGGGCCAATAACGCCATGGAACTCGCGATCCTGTCCGTCAGTTTTCTGATTTTCCTCGTGCTCGGCGTGCCCGTTTCGTTCGCGCTCGGGATTGCCTGCGTGCTGACCTATATGGTCGAAGGGCTCCCGATCGCGACCGCGATGCAGTCGATGATCTCGGGAATGAACGCGTTCTCGTTTCTCGCGGTGCCGTTCTTCATCTTCTCCGGCGAGCTGATGTTGCACGGCGGCATCGCGGACCGGATCCTGCGTTTCGCGCAGGCAACCGTCGGCCACTTCCGCGGCGGCCTCGGGATGGCCAACGTCGTCGCGTGCACGCTGTTCGGCGGCGTGTCGGGCTCGCCGACCGCCGATACGTCCGCGATGGGCGGCGTGGTGATTCCGCTGATGAAGCGCGAAGGCTACAGCGCGGCCTACGCGGTCAACGTGACGACCCATGCGTCGCTCGCCGGCGCGCTGATGCCGACGTCGACCAACATGATCATCTACGCGTTCGCCGCACAGGGGATCACGGGGATGCTGCACGGCCAGCAGGTGAGCGGCGTGTCGATCGGCGACCTGCTGTTTTCCGGCCTCCTGCCGGTGCTGTGGGTGATGGGCTTCGTGCTCGCCGCCGCGTACTGGCAAGCCGTGCGTCACGGCTATCCGCGCCGTGAAGACGGTTCGTCCGCGCTGCCGGCGTTTCCGGGCTGGTATGCGGTGCTGCGCAGCTTCGTCGGCGCGGTGCCGGGCCTGATGGTGATCGCGATCATCCTCGTGTGCGTCGCGAAGGGGATCGCCACCGCAACCGAAGCGGCCGCGATCGCCGTCGTGTATTCGCTCGTGCTGACCGCGATCGTGTACCGCACGCTGACCGTCGAGAAACTGCGCCGCGCGCTGTCGCATGCGGCGCGCACGACGGGCGTCGTGCTGCTGCTGATCGCCGTGTCCAACATGCTGCGCTTCCAGATGTCGTACCTGGAGATTCCGGATGCGATCGAAGGGCTGCTGAAGCAGTCGACCGCAGCGCCCTGGCTGATGCTGCTGTACATCAACATCATTCAGGTGTTCCTCGGCACGTTCGTCGACATGGCCGCGCACATCCTGATCACGACGCCATTGTTCCTGCCGATCGCGATGGCGTGCGGTGTCGGGCCGGTGCAGTTCGGGATCATGCTGCTGCTGAACTGCTCGCTCGGTCTCGTTCACCCGCCGATCGGTTCGGTGCAGTTCGTCGGCTGCGCGATCGGCAACGTGTCGATCGGCGAGACGACGAAGATGGCGTGGCCGTATTACCTCGCGATCTTCAGTGCGATCAACATCGTCACGTACATGCCGTTCTTCTCCACGTGGCTGCCGAGCCTCATCAGCGGGCACGCGGTATTCTGACCGTGCGTTTCGCCCGTCGCGGCATCGGACGACCGAGGTTGTCCGGTGCCGCGAACACGTTAACGGTCGCTTCACGCGCGGCGCATTCACATCGACATGAAGACAGCATGGCGGGCCGTCGCGGCCGCCGTCGGAGACGGTGAAGATGGCGGGCGTGATCGGTTGCCGCCATGCGCGGCGCCCGCGAGGAAGGCCGCGCGGCGTCGCATGACGACGCAACGGCGTGTGTCACTGCATCACTGGATTACGCGCGTTCGCCGACCGGCGCGAACTTGCGGTCGCGCACGCGCCCCTCGTCAACGCCGCGGCGAATCAGGTCCTGCGCTTCCGCGCGGCTCGCGACACACGGCGCGGAGCCGGGCAGCGGCCGACGTGCGGTTTCGCGCAGCGCGAGCACCGACACGATGCCGATGAACGACGCGCCCATCAGGTAGTAGGCCGGCATCATCAGGTCGCCGGTGCGATCGACGAGCCATGCGGTGACGAGCGGCGTCGTGCCGCCGAACAGCGACACCGACACGTTGAAGCCGATCGCGAGCGCGCCGTAGCGGATCCGAGTCGGGAACAGCGCGGGCAGCGCGGACGGCATCACGCCGGTGAAGGTCGACAGCAGCGTGCCGTAGATCAGCATCCCGCCGAACACCGACAGCATCCCGCCGGAGCGGATCAGCAGCAGCGCGGGCACCGACAGCACGAGCAGGCCGACGCAGCCGAACATCATCACCGGCTTGCGGCCGAGCCGGTCCGACAGATGCCCGGAGTAAAGCGTCATCGGCATCATCAGCACCATCACGAGCAGCACCATGAACAGGCCGTGTGTTTCGTTGAAGTGCAGCGTCGCGGACAGGTAGTTAGGCAGATACGACAGCGCCATGTAGTCGGTCACGTTGAAGATCAGCACGAGGCCGACACACTGGAGCAGTGGCCTCCACTGTTCGATGAGCAGCGTGCCGAACGACTGTTTCGGGCGCGATCGTTCGTCCGCTTCGCGCGCTTCGGCTTCCTTCTTGAACGCGGGCGTCTCCTCGAGCTTGATCCGGATGTACAGGCCGACGAGGCCCAACGGACCGGCGATGAAAAACGGGACACGCCAGCCCCACGACAGCAGCGCTTCCTGCGAGAGCGTCGCCGTCAGTATCGCGACGGTGGCCGCGCCGAGCGTGTAGCCGATCAGCGTGCCGAACTCGAGGAAGCTGCCCATGAAGCCGCGGCGCTTGTCGGTCGAGAATTCGGCGATGAAGGTGGCGGCGCCGCCGTATTCGCCGCCGGTCGAGAAGCCCTGCACGAGGCGGGCGACGAGCAGCAGAATCGGCGCCATGATGCCGATCGACGCGTAGCTGGGGATCAGGCCGATCGCGAAGGTGCCGACGGCCATCATGATCATGGTGGCGGCGAGCACGCGCTGGCGGCCGATGCGGTCGCCGAGCGGGCCGAACACCATGCCGCCGAGCGGGCGCACGAGGAACGCGGCCGCGAACGTGCCGAAGGTCGCGAGCAGCTGAGCGGACGGGCTGCTGGACGGGAAGAACACCTTGCCGAGCGTGACGGCGATATAGCTGTAGACGCCGAAGTCGAACCATTCCATCGCATTGCCGAACGCCATGGCTCCGACCGCTCGCTTCAGGACGGCGGAGTCGACGATCGTGATGTCTTCCAGTTTGAGGGACTTGCGCGAAGACCGGGCTTTCGCGGGGTGCGCTTGCGATGAACTCAAAGAACGCTCCTGGAGGAGCCTTCGGCTGGCCGAGCGGATGCGGAACCGTCGGGAACGAAGGCGGTTGTCTCGGGGTCGCCGTGATGTCGGTGATGCGGCACGCGTCATGCGGCATCCGGCAGGTGTGTGCTGGTGTGAAGCAGTGTAGAGAAACGGGAAACGCGGACTATCGGTCATGCGCCCGGAAACCGGTCGAAAACGACACGGATGGCGCAGCCGGGCAACTCCGGGTATCAGCAGGTTCGGCACGTAGTGGTCCGGGCCGCGCCGATGGTGGTCTATACCGGACGCTGATCTTGCCGTGTGCGTGGATGCTGCACGTGGCGGATCGTGCAGGCATGAGATGAACGTTACGTCGGGCACGGATTCGTGCGCGATGGCGATCGCGCCGAATCCGAACGCGTCTAAGTGTACCGAACTCGGCGCGAAATAATTCGGACTGCGAATAAAGAGCGGTGGCGATTCGGCACCAAAACCGCCACCAGTGCATCAGAACATATGACGGATTCCGACGTTCGCGCCGACGGTCGTCCCGGTGACCGCATAAAGCGCGTTGTTGATCCCGAGCCCGGTGTTCATCGCACCGTGATTGTTGACCATCGCGACCTGCGCGTACAGCGCGGTTGCCTTCGACAGGCTGTAGGTCGTGCCGACGGCCGCGAGCAGCGAGTGATTGGCCGTGTCGTTGCGATCGCTGGTGAACCAGACACCGCCGTTCAGGTCGACGGCCGGCGTCGCCTGGTAATCGAGGCCGCCGCCATACACGTTGTTGCTGAACGATCCGCCGACCTTGTAGCTCGTGAACGACGCCTTCGCGGTGACGGGGCCGAAGCGGTATGCGGCGCCGATCGTGCGACCGACGAACGCGACGGTGCTCGGCGTCGGCGTCGGGTTGGTGCCGTCGTTACCGTCGTAGAACGCGGCGTCGATCATGAAGCCCTCATGTTCGTACTTGAGGCTCGCCGAATACTGGCGGCCGGCCTGGAAGTCGCCGGCCTTGCCGCCGAACGCGAACATCGCGCTGCCGGTGAGGCCGGCGATCGTCGGGCTGGTGTACGACACGGCGTTCGGGTTGAACAGGCCGGTCACCAGCACGTTGTCGACGTAGTTGATCAGCCCGCTGCCGAAGTGCGAGAAGCTGCGCGGATCCGAATCGAAGATCGCGAGCAGGAATGGTGAGTACTGCACGCCGGCCTTGACCGTGCCGAAGCCGCCGTCGAGCCCGACCCACGCCTGGCGGCCGAAGAAGTTGCCATTCGAATGGGCGAACGCGCCGTTGGTGACGGCAAAGCCGCTTTCGAGCTGGAATTTCGCCTTGAGTCCGCCGCCGAGATCCTCGGTGCCGGTCATCCCGAACGTCGTCGGCGTCATGCCGGTGTCGGTCATCGCGAACTGATGGCCGGCGTTCGCGCCGGTGGCGGCGCCGAGCGTCTTGCTCGTGTACAGCACTGCGGCGTCGAGGTTGCCGTACAGCGTTACGCTGCTCTGTGCGAAGGCGCTGCTGCTGACCATCGCGCCTGCCAGCGCGGCGCAGCCGATCACGATTCTGTTTTTCATTGAGTGTCTCCAGTGTTGTTGTACGTCGATTCATTGAACGGGGAATGCGACGGACCGCCGCGAAGCGGTGTCCGGCGCGCGGGCCGCATACGCACGATGGGGCGCGGCGGAACGCACGTGCGTGGCCGGGTGTCGGCCGCATGCGACGCGTTCATGGCGGGGATGGCCGCCAGAACGCGCGTGCGTCGAAGAGATTGGTTAAGGCTGGCGGATGCCGGCCCCGTCATTCAGCGTGACTGGCCGAGCTGCTCGAGGATCGCGGGGTTCTCGAGCGTGGACGTGTCCTGCGTGATCGCCTCGCCCTTGGCGAGCGAGCGC
>NZ_LOWY01000088.1:0-96706 GCF_001524185.1 Burkholderia sp. FL-7-2-10-S1-D7
GTCGCGATGTGGTTCAGGTATTCGACGCCGCCGTCGATCCGGCCGTACAGCGTCACGCTTGTCTGTGCGAACGCGGCTGCCGGCGCGGCGGCCACGATCAGCCATGCGAAATGTTTGAGTCGCAAAATGTTGCCCCCTCGGAGTCCAGACCGTCCGACACGCGCCCCATGCGCGCGCCGGCGATCCGTTTACCCGCGATCGATCGAAAAACGTCCGGGGCCCGCCGCGCAGAGCGCGAGCAGGCCGCCCGAGATCGCGATGTTCTTGTAGAAATGAATCATGTTGTTCATCTGCTCGCCGCCCGTCATCGTCCAGAAGTGGTGGCCGATGAGCGCGGTGCCGATCGTATACAGCGCAAGCAGCAGCGCGAGCGGCCGCGTCTGGAAACCGACGAGGATCGCGATGCCGGCGAACAGCTCCATCACGACGGAGATTGCCGCCGAAACGATCGGTGCAGGCGCACCCTCGCTTCCCATGAACGCGATCGTACCGGAGAAGTCGACGATCTTCTTCCAGCCGAACATCACGAACAGGATCACGAGCAGGATTCGGGACAGCAGCAGCAGCACATCGCGCTGGGAAGCGAGAAACGGTTGATTCGGTGTCATGGTGTGATCAACGAAAGCGGTGCGCGAACCGCGCGCACCGGATTGCCTGTGAACCGGAGCGGGCGACTGCCAGCCGCCCGCCCCGCTCTGCAACAACCGGCATCGGGGCCCGCCCGATGTGCTGTGCGCCTCCTCTTGTCAGTATTGACCTGCTTCGTGCCGCGTCGCGTCCGGCATCAACGCGCCTTCGCGACGTCCTGCTCGGTCACCTTCGCGGCCGGGTTGCCGAACTGGCCGGTCAGGTAGTTCGCCAGCGCGGCGATCTGCGCATCCGACAGCTCGTTGCGGAACGCGGGCATCCCGACGTCCTCGCTGCCGGCCTTGCGCTGCACGCCGTTCAGGATCACCTGCACCAGGTTCGCCGGATTCGGCGCGCCCACGGTCGAGTTGTGGAACAGCGACGGGTAATAGCCGTCCGGCGTGCCCTTTCCCTGCATCTGGTGGCACGTCGCGCAGTTGCCGAGATACAGCCGCGCCGGATCGATGCCCGACGATGCGAGCGCCACGCCGCGCAGCTTCAGCCCGTCTTCGGCCGGCTTGCCCCACGACGAGCGCGACTGCTTCGCGTCGCCGCTGGCGACGGCCGGCACCGTGCGGATATACGTCGCGATCGCGCCGATATCGGCGTCGGTCATCTTCGAAAAGCTGTGCTCGACCGCCTCGGCCATCGGGCCGGCAGCCTGCGCGAGGCCCGGCACGCTGCCGGTACGCAGGTACTGGACGAGTTGCTGCTGCGTCCAGCCGCCGATCCCCGCGTTCGGGTCGGACGTGATGTTGTAGCCGTCCCAGCCCGCGAGCACCGAACCCGACAGGAAGCTGCGGCCCGTCTCGTCAAGCGACTTCTCCTGCAGCGCGATGCCGCGCGGCGTGTGGCACGTGCTGCAGTGCGCGAGGCCCTGCACCAGGTACGCGCCGCGGTTCCACTCGGCGCTCTGCGCCGGCTTCGGCTGGTACGCGCCGTCCTTCAGGAACAGCCAGTTCCAGATCTTCAGCGGCCAGCGCATGCTCAGCAGCGCGGGAATCTCGTTCTTCGGCGGCGTCTGCTTGACCGGTTCGACACCGTGCATGAAGTACGCATACAGCGCCTGCACGTCGTCGTCGTTGATCTTCGCGTACGACACGTAAGGCATCGCCGGGTACAGGTTGTCGCCGTTCTTCGCGACGCCGTGGCGCACCGCGCGCTCGAAGTCGTCGAACGTCCAGTTGCCGATGCCGGTGTCCGGGTCCGGCGTGATGTTGCTCGTATAGATCTTGCCGAGCATCGGCACCGGCATCCCGAGGCCGCCGGCGAACGGCTTGCCGCCCTTCGCGGTGTGGCAGGCCATGCAGTCGCCCGCGACCGCGAGATATTCGCCGCGCTTGATCTGCGCGGGATCGGCCGAGTCGGCCGCGCGCACGAGGCCCGGCAGCGCGAGGCAGCCCGCGAGGAGGAAGGTGAGAGTAGATTTCCGCACGGTCAGACTTCCTTCTTCAGCGTGTCCGACATCCGCAGCGCCAGCGCCGCGATCGTCAGCGTCACGTTCACCGTACCGACGGTCGGCATCGTCGAACTGCTCGAGATGAACAGGTTCGGATGGTCGAACGTGCGGCAGTCCTTGTCGACGACCGAGTCGCGTGCATCCGCGCCCATGATCGTCGCGCCCGTGATGTGGTTGTTCGGCGCGAACTCGTCGTTGAACACGACGTCCGTGCCGCCCAGCACCTGCGCCGCGGTCGCATAGACTTCGCGCGTGTGCACGGCGCCGCGCTTCACGTAGTCGTCGATCGCATAGGTGATTTCCGGGCGCGGAATGCCGATCGCGTCGGTGGCGGTCTTGCTCGGCACGATGCGGTTCTCGGGCTGCGGCAGGATTTCGTGGAAGCAGTCGAACTGCACGTAGCGGGCCGAACGATCGCGGATCTGCGCGTCGAGCTCGTCGGACTTCATCAGCTTGCCGGCCTTGAAGATCTTCTGCGTCTCCTGGTTGATGCGCGACATGTTCGACAGATGGATCTTCTTCGCGGCTTCGGTCGCGCGGAACGGACCGTCGCGGAAACCGATCAGCGACGTCATTTCCTGCGGGCCGCGACCCGGCCACAGCTTCTCGCTCGCGTAGAACGACACGCCCGTGCCCGGGTGGTCCATCAGGTTGCGCCCGACCATGTCGGAGCTGTTCGCGACACCGTTCGGGAAGTCGCGGTTCGCCGACATCAGCAGGATCTTCGGCGTCTCGATGCCGTTCGCGGCGACTACGAAGTACTTGCCCTCGACGCGATGGTCGGCGCCCGTCTTGTCCTTGTAGATCGCGGCGACGATGCGCTTGTCCGGCCCCGTCTCGAGCTTGTACACGACCGCGCTGTCGATCAGCTTCGCGCCGGCCTGCTCGGCCTTCTCGACGTGCACGATGCCGTTGTACATCGCACCGATCGGGCAGATCGGCATGCAGTTGTTGTTCCCGCAACAGGTTGGCCGGCCGTCGTACGGACGGCTGTTGCGCGCGACCGGTTCGGTCACCACGTGGAACTTCGGGTCATGGCCGTTGAGCGCGTTCTTGATCGTCTGCTCGTTGAACGACAACGGCAGCGGCGGCATCGGATACGGCTGCTTGCGCGGCGAGTACAGGTCCTCCTCGGGGCCGGGGCCCCACACGCCGAGTTCTTCCTCCGCGCGCTGGTAGTAATGCTCGAGGTCGTCGTACTGGATCGGCCAGTCGCGACCGACGCCGTACACGGTCTTCATCTTGAAGTCATTCGGGATGAAGCGCCACGCCGACGCGGCCCAGTGCCACGTCGTGCCGCCCACCGCGCGGATGTACTGCGAGTTGAACTTGTGCTCGCCCTTCAGGACCAGGTAGTCGTTCGGCGGGCCGTATTCCGGATGCGGCGCCCACGGGCTCGACGGGTACGGCGCCATGAAGTCCGTCTTGTCGGGCTGGTTGCGGAAGCGTTCGACGATTTCCCAGCGCGGCATGCGCGGGCCTGCCTCGAGCAGGATCACCGACTTGCCGGCCATGGCGAGCTGGTGCGCGACGATCGCGCCTGCGACACCGGATCCGACAACCACGACGTCGGCTTTTTGCGTATCGGTATCGGCCATCAGGCTTGCCTCTCGATCGGTTTTTCGGCCCAGAAGCCGGGTTTGTTGGGGCAATACGAAGGAATCACAAGCGTGTCGGATACGACGCTGAACATTAATGCTTCCTCGTACGTAATCACGACGTTGTCGACAATGCCGAGATACCACGCTTCGAGAATCGACAGCGCGGCGGCCTGCTGATCGGGACTCAATGAACCGGACGCGAGCGCGCCGGCGAGTTGCGACAGACCGTCGGCGGTCTTGAACGAGCCCTTCTGCAAGGCCTGCAGGAAGCGGTCGCCGAGCACGCGGCTCAGCCCTTTCTTGCCTGTCAGTGCTTCGGAGAGCGTCATGAACGTATCGAGCGGCGCGGTGCCGGGACTATCGGCCAAGGCTCGCAACGCCAGCGAGCCGGTGAGGCCTGCCGCCGTCAGCGCCAGTGCGCCCTGCAGCCATTGACGCCGCGTGATGCCGGATGCGGCTGCGTCGCGATCGCGACGCGAGTGGGGGGTGTTGTCGTTGTGCATGTTTCCTTCTCTCGAACACCGGATTCGGGAAAACCACGCTTGATATTTCTCAAACTTTCGCGCGGCCCTGAAATGTACGCGCACAATTCGAATTGAACAATGCTTTTATAGTCCAATAAATGTTCCGCAATCCGAGATAATCGACATTTGGCTGCATTTTTGTGTCGTCGGCGCGACAATTCTGCTTCGGGATGCCGGCGTGTCGCAAGCCGGCGGCTCGCCGTCTCCATTCATCCGCTCACATGCGCGTCGGTTAGAATCGCGTGCAATCAAACAGAAAGCTTCCCTCCGAGGGCATCGAGCGATGAAGCAGCACGACAAGCACAACAACACGAATTCAACCCGTCACACCACACGGCTGCTCTGGCGCATCGGCGCGGTCACGGCGCTCGGCGCTGCCGCGGCACTGTCGCTGCATGCGGGCGCCGCACGCACGGTGAGCGTGTCGCCGCAAGGCACCGTCACCGAAGTGCGGCAAAGCGTCGTCAAGTTCGACGAACCGATGGTCGCGTTCGGTTCGGCCTCCGCGCCGAGTCCCGCACGCATGACTTGCAACGACTCCACCGCCGCACGCGGCCAGGGGCACTGGCTCGACGACAAGACGTGGGTCTACGATTTCGAAGACGACCTGCCGCCCGGCGTGCGCTGCGCCGTCGCGCTCAACGACACGCTGCGCTCGGTCGCCGGCAATGCGGTCAGCGGCCCGCGCCGCTTCACGTTTCAAACCGGCGGCCCGTTCCCTGTCACGGTACGCCCCGGCTCGCGCGAGATCGAGGAGCGCCAGGTTTTCGTGCTGAAGCTGAACGGCCCGGCCGAGCCGCGCTCCGCGCTCGCGAACATCTGGTGCGAGGCGGCCGGCATCGGCAACCGCATCCCCGTCACGGCCGCCGACGACGATACCCGCAACGCGCTGCTCGACCACTTCGGGCTGAAGAAGGACGCCGCGCGCGTGCTGACGCTGTCGTGCGCGCAGGCGCTGCCCGCGAGCGCGAAGATGCAACTCGTCTACGGCAAGGGCGTCGCGAGCCCGAGCGGCATCGCGAACGACACCGAGCGCCGCTTCGACTTCACCGTGCGCGCGCCGTTCGCCGCGAGCTTCTCGTGCGAGCGCGAAAATGCGAAGGCGCCCTGCACGCCGCTGCGTCCGCTCACGCTATCGTTCAATGCGCCGATCTCGCGCAAGAACGCCGAAGCGATCAAGCTGCGCGGTCCTGACGGTTCGCTTTCACCGACCTTCGCGGCCGACGATCACAGCGACGAAGTGACGACCGTCACGTTCAACCCGCCGCTGCCTGCGCAGGCGAACCTGACGATCGAGCTGCCGTCCGGCCTGCGCGACGTGACCGACCGCTCGCTCGCGAACGCAGACCTGTTCCCGCTCGCGACGCGCACCGCGCCGATGCCGCCGCTCGCGAAATTCTCGTCGGGCACCTTCGGGATCGTCGAGCGTTTCGCCGAACCGGATACGCCTGCGCTCGTGCCCGTCACGCTGCGCAACGTCGAGGCCGACCTGCATGTCGCGGGCCTCAACACGAGCGGCGCGCAATTCTCGAACCTGAAAGTCGACGACGACACCGCGATTCGTCAATGGATGCGCACCGTCGAGCGCTTCGACAACTGGTCGATGACGGCCGGCACGATCGACGAGCGCATCCCGGGCCTGCTCCGTCGCAAGGGCCAGCACCCCGTCTACGTGCCGCTCCAGGCCGGCGAAAAGATGCCCGCTCCGCAGAACCGTCGCATCGACGTGCGCTCGCTGTCGCTGCTCGCCGGAGAACCGGGTGCGCAGGCACTGACGTTGCCGAAGGCCGATCCGAGGGCGCTGCGTCCGTTCGAGGTCGTCGGCGTGCCGATCGAAAAACCCGGCTTCTACGTGCTCGAACTCGCGTCGCCCGCGCTCGGCCGCTCGCTGCTCGCGAAGCCGTCGAGCATGTACGTACGTACCACCGTGCTCGTCACGAACCTCGGCGTGCATCTGAAACAGGGCCGCGAGAACAACCTCGTGTGGGTCACGACGCTCGACAAGGGCAAGCCCGTGCCGAACGCGCGAATCCGCGTGTCGGATTGCAACGGCGATGAAATCGCGTCCGGCAAGACCGATGTGCACGGCCTGCTGAAGATCGACGGTGCATTCGAGCCGAAGCACGAATGCAGCCAGTCGGAACACTTCGACGACTACTTCGTGTCGGCCCGCGTCGACGATCCAAAGACGGGCCCGGACATGGCGTTCGTCAGCTCGAACTGGAACCGCGGGATCGAATCGTGGCGCTTCAACGTGCCGACCGACACCGACAGCGCGCCGACCGTGCGCGCGCATACCGTGTTCGACCGCACGCTGCTGCGTGCCGGCGAAACCGTGTCGATGAAACACTTCCTGCGCACCGAGACGCTGCAGAGCCTCGCGTTCCCGGCGCAATACCCGACGCGCGTGACGATCCGCCATCTCGGCTCCGACCAGACCTACAAGCTGCCGCTCACGTGGTCCGCCGACCACAGCGCCGACACGCGATTCACGCTGCCGCCCGCGGCGAAGCTCGGCGAATACAGCGTCTCGCTCGAAGGCGGTCCCGACGATGCACCGACCGCCAGCTACTACAGCGGCAGCTTCCGTGTCGAGGCATTCCGCCTGCCGGTGCTCAAGGGGTCGATCGGCGCGCGCGACGCGCAGAAGAGCCCGCTCGTCGCGGTCAAGGAAGCGCCGCTCGCGGTGCAGATCGACTACGTGTCGGGCGGCGGCGCATCGAACCTGCCCGTGCAGGTGTCGGCGCTGATGAAGTGGGCGTCGCCGCCGTTCGCGGATCGCTTCGAGGACTTCAGCTTCACGCCTTATCGTCCGGAGCGCAGCGACGGCAATGCCGACGACGATGCGCAGGACGGCGACAGCGCATCGGCCGCGAACAACGATCCCGACGCGACCCGGTTGATCGCGGACAAGCTGCCGCTGACGCTCGACCGCAACGGTGCCGGCACCGTCACGCTCAAGGGCCTGCCCGACGTCGACGCGCCGAAGCGCATCGCGCTCGAGGCGACGTTCGCCGACCCGAACGGCGAAGTGCAGACGATCCGCGGCGACACGATCCTGTGGCCGGCCGCGGTCGTGGCCGGCATCAAGGCCGGCCGCTGGGTGTCGGTCGGCCAGCGCGTGCCGGTGCAGGCGCTCGCGGTTGACCTGCAGGGCAAGCCGCGCGCATCGGTGGCGGTCGAGATCAAGGGCGTCGCGCACATCACGACGTCGTCGCGCAAGCGGATGGTCGGCGGCTTCTACGCATACGACAACAAGAGCGACACGCGCGACCTCGGCGTGCTGTGCTCGGGCAAGACCGACGACAAGGGCCGCATGGCCTGCGACGCGACGCTCGAACAGGCCGGCAACATCCAGTTGATCGCGGTCGCGAAGGACGGCGACGGCCGCACGTCGAATGCGTCGACGTCCGTCTGGGTCACGCGCGAGGACGAACTCTGGTTCGGCGGCGACAACACCGACCGGATCGACGTGATCCCGGAAAAGACGTCCTACGAGGCGGGCGAAACGGCCCGCTTCCAGGTTCGCATGCCGTTCCGCTATGCAACCGCACTCGTCGCGGTCGAACGCGGCGGCGTGATGGAAACGCACATCGTCGAACTCAACGGCAAGAACCCGACCGTCGACCTGAAGGTCGGCGAATCGTGGGGGCCGAACGTGTACGTGTCGGTGCTCGCGTTGCGCGGCCGAATGCGCGAAGTGCCGTGGTACTCGTTCTTCACCTGGGGCTGGAAGGCGCCGATCGAATGGGCCCGCGCGTTCTGGCGCGAAGGCCGTCACTATGAAGCGCCGACCGCGTTCGTCGATTTGTCGAAGCCCGCGTTCCGCTATGGCCTCGGGGAGATCAAGGTCGGCACGGGCGTGCATCGTCTCGGCGTGTCCGTGACGACCGACGCGACGCGGTACACGGTGCGCGGCAAGGCACAGGCGCACGTGCAGGTCACGCTGCCGAACGGCCAGCCGGCGCCAGCCGGCACGCAGATCGCGGTCGCTGCCGTCGACGAGGCGCTGCTCGAGTTGATGCCGAATAACAGCTGGGACCTGCTCGACGCGATGCTGCAGCGACGCGCGTACGGTGTCGAGACGGCCACCGCGCAGATGGAAATCGTCGGCCGCCGCCACTTCGGCCGCAAGGCCGTACCGGCCGGCGGCGGCGGCGGCAGCTCGCCGACACGCGAGCTGTTCGACACGCTGCTGCTGTGGAATCCGCGCGTGACGCTCGACGCGAACGGCAGCGCGACTGTCGAGGTGCCGCTGAACGACGCGCTCACGCGCTTCCGGATCGTCGCGATCGCGGCGGTCGGCCCCGATCGCTTCGGCACCGGCAGCACGTCGATTCGCAGCACCCAGGATCTGCAGCTGATCTCCGGGCTGCCGCCGCTCGTGCGTGAAGGCGATGCGTTCCGCGCGCAGGTCACGCTGCGCAACACGACCGACCGCGCGATGCAGGTCGTCGTGACGCCGCGCGTGACGGGCCTCGACGTCGCGCCCCAAACCGTGTCGCTCGCAGCCAATGCGGCGACGGAGGTGGCATGGACGATCACCGTGCCCGAGCAGGCGCTCGACGCGGCCGGCGCGCTGAACTGGCGCATCGAGGCGGCCGAGCAAGGTGGCAAGCGCGCGGCCGATGCGCTGGCCGTCGCGCAGAAGGTCGTGCCCGCGCTGCCGGTCACCGTGCAGCAGGCCACGCTCACGCAGGTCGACGGCACGCTGACGGTGCCCGTGTCGGCGCCGGCCGGCGCCGTCAACAACGCACAGGGCGCGCCGCGCGGCGGCATCGCCGTGTCGCTGCAGTCGAAGCTCGCGGACGGCCTGCCCGGCGTGCGACGCTGGTTCGAGCGCTATCCGTATCGCTGCCTCGAACAGCAGACGTCGCGTGCGATCGGCCTTCACGACGCCGCGCAATGGCAGGCGCTGGTTGCGCGCATGCCCGTGTACCTCGACGGCGATGGCCTCGCGAGCTACTTCCCGCCGTCGTCCGACGATGCACACACCGGCAGCCCGACGCTGTCGTCTTATCTGCTCGTGGTCGCCGACGAGGCCGCACGCCTCGACGCACGCTTCGCGCTGCCCGAAGACCTGCGCACGCAGCTCGAGGCCGGGCTCGCACGCTTCGTCGACGGCCGCATCGAGCGCAATGCGTGGGCGCCGCGCCAGGATCGCGATCTGCGCAAGCTCGCCGCGATCGAGGCGCTGTCGCGTTACGGTGCAGCGCAGGGCCGCATGCTCGGTTCGATCGAGATCGCACCGAACCAGTGGCCGACGTCGGCGGTGATCGACTATCACGCGATCCTCACGCGCGTGAAGGACATCCCGCAGCGTGACGAGAAACGCGCGCAGGTCGAGCAGATCCTGCGTGCGCGCCTCACGTATCAGGGCACGCAGCTCGTGTTCTCGACCGCGCGCGACGACGATCTGTGGTGGCTGATGACGAGCAACGAGACCAACGCCGCGCGTCTCGCGCTGGAATTCGCGGGCGACCCGGCGTGGAAGGACGAGATGCCGCGCATCGCGACCGGCCTCCTCGCGCTACAACGCCAGGGCGCATGGCAGACGACGACGTCGAACGCGCTCGGCCAGCTCGCGATCGAACGCTTTTCGCGCACCTACGAGAGCACGCCTGTGGCGGGCACGACGAAGGTCGCGCTCGGCGGCAACGAGCGCGCGATTTCCTGGTCGCAGGCGCCGGCGCCCGCCGACGTCCCCGCGTCGGCCACTGCCGCGACCCGCGCCGCCGCCGCGCGCAGCGTGCTGATGCCGTGGCCGCGTGCGGCGCAGGCGCCGGCCACGCTGTCCGTCATCCAGGACGGAACGGGCCGCCCGTGGGCGACCGTCGAAAGCCTCGCGGCCGTTGCGCTGCGCGCGCCGTTCGCGGCCGGCTACCGGATCACGAAGACGGTCACGCCCGTGTCGCCCGCCGTCAAGGGCGTGCTGACGCGCGGCGACGTCGTGCGCGTGCATCTCGACATCGATGCGCAGAGCGACATGACGTGGGTCGTCGTCAACGATCCGATCCCGTCCGGTGCGACGATCCTCGGCTCCGGCCTCGGCCGCGACTCCGAAGCCGCGACGCAGGGCGAGAAATCCCCGGACGGCGCATGGCCCGCGTTCATCGAACGCGACTTCGACGGCTACCGCGCGTATTACGACTACCTGCCGAAGGGCAAACTCTCGGTCGAATACACGGTGCGGCTGAACAACGTCGGCACCTTCGGGCTGCCGCCGACGCGCGTCGAGGCGCTGTACGCGCCGTCCGTCTACGGCCTGTGGCCGAACCCGCCGATGACCGTGAAGCCGGCCGACGCGGGCAAGTAACGAGTACGTGATGATCGATCGTGCATTGCCGCGGCCGGTGCGTTTCGCCGGCCGCGTATTCGTCGCCGTCGTGCTCGCCGCGCCGCTGGTCGCGCACGCGCTGCCCGGCTACGACGACGTGCGCCGCAACTGGCGCAGCTCTGACTGGGTGCTGCTCGCGCGCGACGGCACGCCGCTGCAGCGCACGCGCGTCGACCTCACCGAGCGGCGCGGCGACTGGGTATCGCTCGCCGACGTGTCGCCAGCGTTCCGCGAGGCGATCGTCGTGTCCGAGGACAAGCGTTTCTACGAACACAGCGGCGTCGACTGGCGCGGGATCGCCGGCGCGGCGTGGGGCAATCTGTGGAACGAGCGCACGCGCGGCGCGTCGACCGTGACGATGCAGCTCGCCGGGCTGCTCGGCGATTCGCCGCGCCGCTCGGGCCAGCGCTCGCTGCCGCAGAAGGCCACGCAGGCGATGAACGCGCTGCTGCTCGAACGCGGCTGGCGCAAGGACCAGATCCTCGAGGCCTACCTGAATCTCGTGCCGTTCCGCGGCGAGACGGTCGGGCTCGCCGCGCTGTCGCAGGTGCTGTTCGGCAAGGCGCCGTCCGGCCTCGACGCGCGTGAAGCCGCGATCGCGGCCGCGCTGGTGCGTGCTCCCAACGCGGCAAGCGCGAAGGTCGCCGAGCGTGCGTGCCGGATCCTGCGCGACATGCACGCGGAACAGGCGTGCGCGTCGCTCGACGGCTACGTGCAGCTCGTGATCGCACGCCCGGCCAACGCCGTGCGCGACGACGGCGCCGCCCTCGCCCCGCACTTCGCGCGCCGCATCGCGGCCGAGGTCAGACCGTCGCCCGGCGCACAGGTGCGCACGACGCTCGATGCGCCGCTGCAGCGCTTCGCGCGCGACACGCTGACGCGCGCGCTGACCGAGCTCAACGCGCCCGCGCACCGGCGCAACGTGCAGGACGGCGCGGTCGTCGTGATCGACAACGCGACCGGCGAGATTCGCGCATGGGTCGGTTCGTCGGGGGCGCTGTCGAGCGCGCGCGACGTCGACGCCGTGCTCGCGCCTCGCCAGGCCGGCTCGACGCTCAAGCCGTTCCTCTATGCGCAGGCGATTGACGAGAAACGGCTGACCGCCGCATCGCTGCTCGACGACGCACCGATCAACCTCGCGGCCGGTGGCGGACTCTACATTCCGCAGAACTACGACAAGGATTTCAAGGGCTGGGTGAGCGTGCGCAGCGCGCTCGGCGGCTCGCTGAACGTGCCGGCCGTGCGCACGCTCGTGCTCGTCACGCCGCACCGCTTCGCGCGCACGCTGACCGCGCTCGGCCTGCCGCTGGCGCAGGAAGGCGATTACTACGGCTTCAGCCTTGCGCTCGGCAGCGCGGACGTCACGCTGCTGTCGCTGACCAACGCGTATCGCGCGCTCGCGAACGGCGGCGTCGCGCGCAAGATCGTCGACCTGCCCGCGCCGTCGCCCGCGTCCGGCATATCGGCATCGGGGCGCACGGACAGCGGCACGCGCGTATTCAGCGAAGCGGCCAGCTTCGTCGTCACCGACATCCTCTCCGACAACAACGCGCGCGTGCGCACGTTCGGCTTCGACAATCCGCTCGCGACGCGCTTCTTCTCGGCGGTGAAGACCGGCACGAGCAAGGACATGCGCGACAACTGGACGGTGGGCTTCACGTCGCGCTATACGGTCGGCGTGTGGGTCGGCAATGCGGACGGCTCGCCAATGTGGGACGTGTCAGGGGTGACGGGCGCGTCGCCCGTATGGTCGGCCGTCGTCGGCTACCTGCACCGCGACCTGCCGAGCCGCGCGCCAGGTCCGCCGGCCGGTGTCGAAACGCGCCGCATCACGTTCGAGCGCGACGTCGAGCCGTCGCGCGACGAGTGGTTCATCGCGGGCACGGCGCTCGACACGATCCGGCTCGCGGCGCCCGTCACGCCCGGCAAGGACGGCGCGCGCGCACCGCTGACGATCGGTGCGCCGACCGACGGCACGATCTTCGCGATCGATCCGGACATTCCGCCGAAGAACCAGCGGATCTGGTTCGAGCGGTCTTCCGGGCATGCGGCGCGGTTCGCGTGGCGGCTCGACGACAAGGTGATCGGGCACGCCGACCGCCTCGCGTGGATGCCGTGGCCGGGCAGGCACCGGCTGGAACTCGTCGACGCGCGCGGCAACGTGGCGGATGCGATCGGCTTCGAGGTGCGCGGCGCGTTCGCGAAGCCGGCCGCGCGCAAGCCCTGAGTGCCCGGGCAGGCCGCTTACTGGCCGGCTGCGTTCGTCTTCGGCGGCTGATTGGAAAAGTCGACGACGGGCGCGGTCGAAATCGCGGATTCGTTCGCGACGCTGAAGTTCGGACGAGGCTGATAGCCGAAGATCCGCGCGATCACGACACCCGGGAACTGGCGGATCTGCACGTTGTACTGCTGCACCGTCTTGATGTAGCGGCCGCGCGCGACCGCGATGCGGTTTTCGGTGCCTTCGAGCTGCGTCTGCAGATCGCGAAACGCCTCGTTCGCCTTCAGTTCCGGATATCGCTCCGACACCACCATCAGCCGGCTCAGCGCGCCCGATAGTTCACCCTGCCGCTGATCGAACGCCGCCAACGCGGCGGGATCCTTTGCCATCTCCGGCGTCATCTGCACGCTGCCCACGCGCGCGCGGGCCGACGCCACCTCGGTCAGCACGCGTTCCTCGTGCGACGCGTAGCCCTTCACCGACGCGGCAAGGTTCGGCACGAGGTCGGCGCGACGCTGATACTGGTTCAGCACCTCCGACCACGCCGCGTTGACGTCCTCATCCGACGACTGGATCGCGTTGTAGCCGCAACCGGCGAGCGGCGCGAGCACGCAGCACACGAGCAGGATTCGAAACCATTTCATTGTTTGTGACTTCCGGTTGAACGCTCCGGCTGGAGCGGTAAGTTGAAAAGAAACGTTCGCGCACGCGCCGCGCACGGCGGCTACCAGCGGCCCGATGCCCCGCCGCCGCCGCTCGAGCCGCCACCGCCGGTGAATGAGTCGGACGAACTGGAACTGGAGCTGGACGAGCCCGAGCCGGACGATGGCCATTTGAAGGACGAAGACGAGGACGAGGACGTGGAGCTGGATGACGACCCATCGCTGCCCGTCAGTTTTTCGACGATCCACAGGATCGCCACCGCCACGCAAAAGACCGCCACCAGAACCTCGCCGGGCGAATATCCCATCAGATGCCCGATCCCGATCAACGCCAGCAACGTCCCGCCGATGATCGCCGTATTCTTGCGCACGCGTGCGGAGCGAACGACGCCGATGCCGAGCAGCCACGCACCGACACCGATGCTCGTCGGGACGATCGCCAGCGCACCCAGGATCGCTTCCAGATCGCCTCTGAAAATCGCGCCGACCGGCAACATCGCAGCCGGCACGATCGTCGCAACGAGGAAGCTGGCCGGCAACATCACCTGCCAGCGCAGCTTGCGCCATTCGGTGACGACACCCAGCGTGACGCCGGTCAGCCCGAGCAGCAACCAGAACAGGAAGCTCCCGACGTCGACGGGGGGAGTCTCCGGCAAGCCGTTCGACAGCCGCTTCGCATCGCCGGACGCCGCGCGCCGAGCATCCTCGTCGGGCAGAGCGCTATCCGACGCCGCCATCTGCGGCGGCGTCATCTCCCGCACCAACGCATCGACCGCATCGCTCACGCCGGCTTCGATACGCTTCTCCCGAAACGCCGGCACGATGCGCTCGCGGATGATTCGCCCTGCGACGATGTCCGGAATCGCACCTTCGAGGCCGTATCCGACCTCGATCCGCACGGTGCGATCGTTCAGTGCGGCGACCAGCAGCAGACCGTTGTCGATCTTGCTCTCGCCGAGACGCCATTTCTCGAACACCGTGGTCGCGAACTGCTCGATGGTCGCGTGGCCGGTCGACCCGACCAGCAGGATCGCCATCTGCACGCCGAGCCGGCGCTCGAGATCGGCGAGACGGTCGGTCAATTCGGACGCACAGGCGACACTGAGCACGCCCGTCATGTCGGTCACGCGGCCCGTGAGCGGCGGCGCCGCTTCGGGGTCGTGGGCGACGGGATAGGAGGCTGCGGCAGCCACGTTCGTGCAGGCCGACGGCGCACTAGCTACCGACGGAATCGCGCCATCGCCGGCGTCGGCCTCGGCGGCGATGGCCGGGACGCAAAGGAACGCCGCGCCGGCCAGCAGCGCGGCGGCCACCGCCGCGTTGCCGATGCCGGCCTTGCCGCGGATGCGCGCGGGTCGCACCGCGTCGCGGGGCGTACCTGCCATCGATGCCGGATCGCCCTCGCAATCCGGGAGGCTTGACCGCCCCATCAGTCGTTTCAGGTTCATGTCGGAAACTGCGCACCGGCTCCGTCGGGAACGGCGCGTTCTCTCGTCGTTTTTTAATCGTCCCGCAGCATAACCAATTGTGAAGGGAATCGAAAGGTTCAGGACCCGGCACGTTCGATCGCGTCCCGCCAGGAAAACGGGCAAGCACCGCCCGAATTCGAGACATAAAATAGGAGCGGCACCGCCCCGCCGGCGCCCACCGGTTGCTCCACTCGCCCAAAGGCCCGCGACCATGAACCTTCGCCACCCACGCTTCGTCCGCCCCGCGCTGGGCGCTGCCTGCGTCGTCGCCGTCGCGGCACTTGCAGGCTGCAACGGCGACGCCTGCTTCGGCGTCGATGTCTGCTTCAACAACACCAACACGCAGACCATCGCGCTGTCGGGCACGGCCGCCACGGGCGCCGCGCTCGCGAGCGCATCGGTGACGGTCAGTTGCGCGCAAGGCTCGGCGACGACGCTGACCGACGGCGGCGGCAACTACCGCGTGGCGGTGAACGCCGTGCTGCCGTGCGTAATCACCGTCGCGGCGAGCGGCACGAGCCTGCATTCGCTCGCCTACGCGGGCGGCACCTTCAACACGACGCCCGAAACCGAGTTGATGCTCGTCTATCTGGCCGCGCAACTCGGCACCAACACGGCCGGGCTGATCGGCAATTTCCAGGGGAATGCACACTTCCAGCAGGTGATGGGCAGCCCGAACCTTGTGCAGGCCGCGCAATCGGCGGTCGTGACGAATCTGCAGCAGCGCTATTCGGTCACACTGTCGACGCCGGCTTTCCTGACGACGCCATTCGTGGTCGGTCAATCGGGCGTCGACAGCGATCTTGACGCGCTGGCCAAGGCCGGCGCGATCGATTCGAACGGCATGCCGGATCCGGCCGCGGTTTCGCTGCTGGCGCAGGCGGGCGCGGCGCAACCGCTGTGAGCGGCCGGCGTGCCGTTGCGGCACGCGTTCACGCAGCCTGTATGGCTTACGCGGCTTCCCCGCTCCCGCACGCCACGCTCGCGGCCTGCTGCTGCGTCAGGTAGCGCAGCAGCTTCGTCACCATCCACACGACGATGAACGACAGCGCGACGAAGAACACCGCGAGCGGCGTCAGCACCTGCACCGACACGAAACCGGCGAGGCCCATCATCGCGGACGACACGAGCAGCAGCGCGCACCCGAGGATCGCGCTCGTCAGCCCCGCGATATGCGGAAACAGCGAATTGCCCTTGGCCATCAACGTCGGATACATCGCGCCCGCGCAGAAGCCCATCACGAGCACCGGCGTCGCGAGCGTCCACACGCGCAGGCCGACGGTCAGCGCCAGCACGAGCATCGCGACCGCCGCGACCGCCATCACGCGTGCGCCGATGCGCAGCCGCTGCTCGGCACTCGGCAGCCCGCGCCCGTGAATCCGGTTCGACAGCCCGCCGAGGAAATACATCAGTCCGATCCCGAGCGCGAGATAGCCGAAGAAGGTCGGCGGCTTGTGCAGCGTGGTCTGCACCATGAACGGCCCGACGATGTTGAACACCAGCAGGATGCTGTAGCACAACCCCTGCGCGAGGAAGCAGCTCTGGAACACCGGGCTCGCGAGCACCTTGCCCGCGTTCGCCATCAGCGTGCGCGGCTCGAGATGGACCGGTTTCGGCAAGGTCTCGCGATAGCGCCACAGCAGCGCCCACATCACCAGCGAGTACACGAGCAGGAACACGAGGCACGCGCGCCAGCCGAACCATTCCTGAAGGTGCGCGCCGATCACCGGCGCGATGATCGGCGCGAGCCCCCACGCGATCGACATGTACGTAAAAGCATGCATCAGCGCCTGGCCCGAGAACGAGTCGGTGATGATCGCCTTCGCGAGCAGGTTCGTGGTCGCGATCCCGAAGCCCTGCAGGCAGCGCGCCAGCACGAACGTCTCCAGGTTCGGCGCGCCGAGCGACAGCAGGCAGCCGATCGTGTAGATGACGAGCCCGAACGCAAGCACGCGCTTGCGCCCGTACGCATCGGCGACCGGGCCGAAGATCAGCTGGCCGAGCGCGTAGGCGGCCATGTAGCCGGACACGCTCGACTGGATCGCCTGCGGCGTCGTCGCGAACGAGCGCGCCATGTCGGGCAGCGCGGGCACGTAGATGTCGATCGCGAGCTGGCCGGCGGAGGCGAACAGGCAGATCAGGAACAACAGGAAGCGCGGCGAGTTCGATTCGCGCGCGGATGTGAGCGAGGCGTTCATGACAACCGGGAAAGGTTCGGACGGCGGCGACACGCGCCGTGCTGTTCGAACATCGAACAACGGTGCGCGGCGAAGTGCGTATTGTGCCTGTTGTTGCGCAGCGCGACAGGAATCCCATGGCGCGGGCACGGTTGAATGCCGATTTCGGCACAGTCTCCACCCGACAGGCCGGCAGCGCCCGGGCCGGAAATCAGATCTGACGCACGCTTTCGCCGCGCCAGCGAGCGGACCAGAAACGGAAACCGCCGGCATCTGCCGGCGGCTTTTCATGTGCGGTGCAATACCGCGACGACGCTTCGATCAGTATTGCGCCTGATCCGTCGGATTCCTGAACAGCTGCTTCATCTCCGGCGACAGCGGATAATTGAGGCTCACGCCCTTCGGCGGAATCGGCTGCATGAACCACTGGTCGTAGAGCTTCTCGGCCGCGCCGGAGGTCTGCATCTTCGCGATCACGCCATCGACCACGCGCTTGAACGCCGGATCGTCCTTGCGCATCATGCACGCGTAGTTTTCGTGAACGAGCGGCGTGCCCGTCACCGTGTACGCACCCGGATTGCGATCCTTCGCGATCTCGCCGTACAGCAGGGGCTCGTCCATCACGAACGCGACCGCGCGCCCCGTCGTGACGTTCATGAACGCTTCAGCGTGATCCTTCGCGCTGATGATCGTCATGTTCATCCCCTTCTCCTCGTTGAGCTTGCGCAGCAGGCGCTCGTCGGACGTGCCTGCCGTCGTCGCGACCGTCTTGCCGGCCAGGTCCGTGAAGTCCTTCACGCCCGAATCCTTGCGCGTGCTGAAGCGGATTCCGTACAGGAAAATACTGTTCGAGAACGCGGCCTGCTTCTGCCGCTCCAGCGTGTTGGTCGTCGACCCGCACTCGAAGTCGATCGTGCCGTTCTGCAGCAGCGGAATCCGGTTCTGCGACGTGATCGGGATTTCCTTCACCGTCAGGTTCGGCGTCTTCAGCTCGGCCTTGAGCGCATCGATGATGCGCGCCGCGATGTCGCGCGAATAACCGATGTTCTTCTGCTCGTTGTCCGAATACGAGAACGGCACCGACGATTCGCGGATACCCAGCGACACGATGCCCGTGTCCTTGATCTTCTTCAGCGTACCGGTGAGCGCCTGCGCATGCGCGGTGCCCGCCAGCGCGCAGGTCAGCGCGACGGCCAGCCAACGGAAGCGGCGATCCATGGTTTTCTCCTGACGAAACGTTGATCGAATCGCGATCGTACGCCTGAAAAAATTCGCGCCTCATCGGGGAAAGCGCCAAACACCATCGTCGAGGCCACGCCGCGAGTAATCGTTTCCGTGGCGCGCAAATGCGCCCGCGCCGCACGTTTCGCCCGCTCAACCGCCTGCGATCTTGCGCCGCGTGAACAGATCATCCGTTCCAAACGCGCGTTCATGCTGCAACACAGCAAGTCAATCGTTTGCGTCTCGCGCTTTTTCACCCAAAACACATTCAAGAAACCGCCTCATCCGCCGTTACCCAGTGCATGGCGCGTCGCAGCAGTTCCGTGCGCGCCCGACAAAAATCAGGTCCGGTTCACGCCGGACAGGCACGACCGCCAGCACGACGGTTATCTACGAGGATCGAGTTTCACCATGAGAGCCAAACGTTTCAATTTCGCGCTGGCCCGCTCCGCTCATGCGCGCATGCTCGCAGGCATGCTGTCTGCCGCAGCCCTGCTTCCGATCGCCGGCTGCGGGGGCGGTGGCGGCGACGGCAGCAGTCCGTCGACTTCCAATGCAGCGCCGGCCCCCTCGCCGTCACCTTCCCCGTCGACCCCGCCCGCAACCAACGGCAGCAATGCATGCGCGACGCAGCAGGCCGCCGTGCAGATGGCTGCCCAGCCGAATGCGCCGGCCGAGCCGCCGGTCGATCACCTGATCGTCAAGCTGAAGACGGTGACCGCCGCGCGCGCGATGGCGGCCCTCGACACCGGCTCGCGGCTCGACGCGGTGATCCAGCGCTCGATGACGCGCTGGACAGCACCGACGACGACCGGCGCCGCACGGACGTATGCCGCCGTGACGACGTCGCAGGCACCGCTGAACGTGCAGGTGGAGCGAACCCTGTCGGACGGCGCGGCCGTGCTGTCGATCGGCCAGCGCATCGCGTCCGGCGACGCGGCGGCGCTCGCGCAGGCATTCGCGGCTGACGGCGACGTCGACTACGCGGAACCCGATCACCCGATGAGAATCCGCGACACGCCGAGCGACCCCGCATATAGTCAGCAGTGGTATCTGTCCGACGCCAGCGTCGGCATCAACGCGCCGCCCGCATGGACGCGAACCAAGGGTGCGCCGACCGTCGTCACGGCGGTGCTCGACACCGGCTACCGGCCGCACCCCGACCTCGTCGGCAACCTGCTGCCCGGCTACAGCTTCATCTCGAACGTCAACACCAGCAACAACGGCCAGACGCGCGGCACCGATGCATCCGATCCGGGCGACTGGGTCACGCAGCAGGAACTGGACGACACCAGCGGCCCGTACTATCACTGCGCGAGCGAACCGAGCGCCAGCAGCTGGCACGGCACGCGCGTGATGGGCGTGATCGGCGCCACCGCCAACAACGGCACCGGCATCGCCGGCGTGTCGTGGCTCGGCCGGATCCTGCCGGTGCGCGTGCTCGGCAAGTGCGGCGGCACGACGAGCGACATCGCGGACGCGATGCGCTGGGCAGCCGGCATCCCGGTCGCCGGCGTGCAGGCGAACCCGAATCCCGCGAAGGTCATCAACCTGAGCCTGGGCGGCGTCGGCGCATGCAGCGCGACGTTCCAGCAGGCGATCGACGATGTGAACGCGAAGGGTGTGACCGTCGTCGTCGCGGCCGGCAACGATGGCCTGTCGACCGCGCTCGACCAGCCAGCGAACTGCCGCGGCGTGATCAGCGTCGGCGCGACCGACGCGACCGGGCGCCGCGCATCGTTCAGCAACTTCGGCTCCGACGTCGCGCTGAGCGCGCCGGGCGTCAACATCCTGTCGACGGCCAACAGCGGTACGACGACACCGGGCACGGACACGTACGGCACCGCGAGCGGCACGAGCCTCGCGACACCGCAGGTGACGGGCATCGTCGGGCTGATGCTGTCGGTAAACGGCAACCTCACGCCCGCTCAGATCCAGCAGAAGCTGCAAGGCGGCGCGCGTGCGGCGATGCTGCCGGCCAGCACGTCGTGCACCGCGCTGCCGGCCGGTTCCGGTATCGCCGATGCAGGCGCTGCTGTCACCGCGTCCATTCAGTAACCAGTACGCCGCCTCGACGCAAGCGCGCGCATGCCTGCCTGGCGTGCGCGCATTTTTTCGTCTGCGGAGCCGGCGTCGTTGCGCCGACGTATTCCAGGAATTGCCTGAAAAAAGGGCGGAAAAAGGGTTGACGCTTCGCACGACGACCCATTACCATCGCCCCCGTCTGATTACATGGAGTGTTCTGTGAACACCGATGCGAGTTGTAGTTGGTCCTCGACCAACTTGACTGCTGCCTGAGGAAACCGCGCAGAGCCTCGTCTTCTGCCGCATCCCGGGAAGCAGGATGCGGCGCCCTTCCGGCCTGACCGGCCAGAATCCCCCGCCGATTTTTTTGATATCGCCGAATGTCCGCGCTGCGCAATCGTGCATTGCCGCGCGCATACGTTCGCGCCGCACGCAGCGCACGCCGCGTGCGTGTTCCGTTCGCGTGCCGTCCGGCCGCGCGCCCTCGCGCGTGCGCGGCTGCCGATCGCCCGTGCCGACCACCCGCAACCGACAGGAGTGCAGATGAACTCAGACGACAGTAGTCGATTATCGCTCGCCGGTGCGACGCCGCGCTTCGTCCTGCGGACCGCACGCCTCGTGCCAGCGAGCCTTCCCCCCTTCACCGATCCACAGCCGATCGCGCCCGGCGCGACGCGGCGGGAAGCGTTCGTGCGTCGATAACGTCACGGTCGCTTCCCGTCCGCCGCCGTAGGCGCAAGGAGCGACTCATGACACAACGAAACACCTCGCAAAAGAAACAGCGCGGCTTCATCAACGCCGGCGCCGGTCAGCAGAACGAACCGCGCGTCATGCGCGCCGCGCAGGAAGCGGCTCGCCCGCTGGAAGAAACCTTCAAGTCGCTGCATACCTGCATGCGCGGCCTCACCTACGCGCAGGCCGCCGACCGCCTGCAGCACGACGGCCCGAACGAAATCGCGCACGACAAGCCGCCGCCCTGGACGCGCCAGCTGCTGCATGCGTTCCACAATCCGTTCGTCTACGTGCTGCTGGTGCTGGCCGCGATCAGCTTCTTCACCGACGTCTATTTCGCGGCACCTGACGATCGCGACTACGTCGGCATGACGATCCTGCTGGCGATGGTCACGATCAGCGCGCTGCTGCGCTTCGTGCAGGAATTCCGGTCGCTTCGCGCGGCCGAAAAGCTCAAGGCGATGGTTCGCACGACGGCGACCGTGCAGCGCGCGGTGACCGACACGTCCGAGCCAGCGCGACGCGAGGTGCCGATGCGCGAAGTGGTGGTCGGCGACATCGTGCACCTGTCGGCCGGCGACATGATTCCCGCAGACGTGCGTCTGCTCGCGTCGCGCGACCTGTTCATCAGCCAGGCGGTGCTGACCGGCGAAGCGCTGCCGGTCGAGAAGTACGATACGCTCGGCGCGGTTGCCGGCAAGTCGGCCCACGCGGGCATGGCGGGCGCGGCGAACGACGCGTCGACGTCGCTGCTCGATCTCGAGAACGTGTGCTTCATGGGCACCAACGTGGTCAGCGGCACCGCGACGGCCGTGGTCGTCGCGACCGGCGAGGACACGTATTTCGGATCGCTCGCGCGCAACGTGGTGAGCCACAAACGCATCGAGACGAGCTTTGACCGCGGCGTCGCGAGCGTGAGCTGGCTGCTGATCCGGTTCATGTTCGTGATGGTGCCGATCGTGTTCATGATCAACGGCCTGACCAAGGGCGACTGGCTGAGCGCGCTCACGTTCGCGCTTGCGGTGGCCGTCGGCCTCACGCCCGAGATGCTGCCGATGATCGTCAGCGCGAACCTCGCGCGCGGTGTGATCGCGATGGCGCGCCGCAAGGTCGTCGTGAAGCGGCTGAACTCCGTGCAGAACTTCGGCGCGATGGACGTGCTGTGCACCGACAAGACCGGCACGCTCACGCAGGACAAGATCATCCTCGAACACCATCTCGACCTGTCCGGCCACCGGAACGAGGACATCCTCCGGCTCGGCTGGCTGAACAGCTTCCATCAGAGCGGCCAGAAGAACCTGATCGACATCGCGGTGGTCGCGCGCGCCGACGAGATCGGCGAGCGCGTGAAGCCGCAGGGCTACAGGAAGATCGACGAGCTGCCGTTCGACTTCGTGCGCCGCCGCCTGTCGGTCGTCGTCGAGGACACGCACGGCGCGCACCTGCTGATCTGCAAGGGCGCGGTCGAGGAAATGCTCGCGGTATCGACCCACGTGCAGGACGAGCACGGCGTGCGCCCGCTCGACTTCGTCGCGCGCAAGCGACTGCTCGAGCAGGCCAACGCATACAACGAGGACGGCTTCCGCGTGCTGGTGCTCGCGACGCGCGCGATCCCGCGCGGCGACGAACGCGAACAATACCGCACCGCCGACGAGCGCGACCTCGTCGTGCGCGGTTTCCTGACCTTCCTCGATCCGCCAAAGGAATCGGCCGCACCGGCGCTCGCCGCGCTGCGCGATAACGGCGTGTCGGTGAAGGTGCTGACGGGCGACAACCCGACCGTCACGATGAAAGTGTGCCGCCAGGTCGGCCTCGAACCGGGCAAGCCGGTGCTCGGCGCCGAAATCGAGGCGCTCGACGACGCGACGCTCGCGCAAGTCGTCGAACGCACGACGGTGTTCGCGAAACTCACGCCGCTGCAGAAGGCGCGCATCGTGAAGGCGCTGCAGGCGAACGGCCATACGGTCGGCTTCCTCGGCGACGGCATCAACGACGCGCCCGCGCTGCGCGACGCCGACGTCGGCATTTCGGTCGACAGCGGCGCCGACATCGCGAAGGAGACCGCCGACATCATCTTGCTCGAAAAGAGCCTGATGGTGCTCGAGGAAGGCGTGATCAAGGGCCGCGAGACGTTCGGCAACATCCTGAAGTACCTGAACATGACGGCCAGCTCGAACTTCGGCAACGTATTCTCGGTGCTCGTCGCCAGCGCGTTCCTGCCGTGGGAGCCGATGCTCGCGACGCAGTTGCTCGTGCTGAACCTGATCTACGACACGTCGCAGATGCTGCTGCCGTGGGACAAGATGGATCCGGAGTTCCTGAAGAAGCCGCGCAAATGGGAAGCCGGCAACATCGGCCGCTTCATGCTGTGGGTCGGGCCGACGTCGTCGGTGTTCGACATCACGACCTACGTGCTGATGTGGACCGTGTTCGGTGCGGGCGCGATGTATCACCTGCAAGGCGGCTCGGGCGGCCAGATCGTGATGAACTCGGGCTGGTTCATCGAGAGCCTCGTGTCGCAGACGCTCGTCGTGCACCTGCTGCGCACGCAGAAGATTCCGTTCCTGCAGAGTACGGCCGCGCTGCCAGTGCTGCTGTCGACATTCACCGCGATCGCGATCGGCTGCTGGCTGCCGTTCTCGCCGTTCGCGGACTCGCTCGGCTTCATGCACCTGCCGGGCACCTACTGGCTGTGGCTCGCCGCAACGATGGTCGGTTACATCCTGCTCGCGCAGATCGTCAAGACGATCTACGTGCGCCGCTACAAGCAGTGGTTCTGATTTCCTCCGGACGACGGCGTGCCGGCCCGCATGGGCCGGCCGCCCACGACGCACTACAGGTGACATGATGAAAAGAAGAATGCTTCCGCTCGCGGCCGCGAGCGCCCTCCTCGCGCCGCTGGATGCCTACGCGGCTCATCCGCTCGTCAGCGACGACACGGGCACGCAGGGCAATGCGAACTGGCAGTTCGAGTTCAACGGCGAGGAAACCTCGAAACAGGACGAGACCGGCCGCCATCAGTTGTGGAACGCGACGCTCACGCGCGGGTTCGGCGAGCACGTCGATCTCTACGTGAACGCGCCTTACACGCATCTGCAAACGCGGACCGACGACAACGGCGCGGGCATCGGCGATGTCGAGATCGGCATGAAATGGCGCTTCGTCGAACACGGGCCGCTATCGCTTGCGCTGAAACCGAAGGTGACGATGCCGACCGGCAACGACGGTCGAGGGCTCGGCACGGGCCGCGTCGGCACCGGCGCGACGCTGCTCGCGCAAGCCGACATCGCGCGCTTCTCGCTGCTCGCGAATGCGGGCCTCGCCTACCAGCCGAATCGCCAGGGCGATCTGCGCTCGGTCTGGGCCGTGTCGGCCGCGGCGCTCTACAAGGCAACCGACACGCTGCAGTTCGTGGCGGACATCGGCCTGTCGCGCAACACCGAAAGCACGGCCGGCGCGAATCCGGCGTTCGTGATTGCCGGCGCGATCTACTCGCCGAAGCGCTGGCTCGATCTCGACATCGGCTACCGGCACGGGCTGAACGACCAGACCTACCGTCATTCCATCATGGGTGGCGTAACGGCGCGGTGGTGATGCCGAGGTGATGCGGCCGACGCCGCATGTCTGAGCGCACCACGACGGGCCGCCTTCGGGCGGCCCGTTTTCTCATTGGCCGTCGTTCGCGCCGAACAGTTGCGCGCGCACGGCGCGCCCCTCTTCGGTCAATGCGGCGCTGCCGGTGCCGTCGTCGTTCAGCGTCGTCGTGCTCAGGCCGGCGGCGTCGAGTTGCGTCAGCACGCGACGCAGCGTGCTCATCGGCAATTGCGCGCGCTTCGCGATCTTCGGCAGCGACCACGTTCTGCCGGACGGATCGGTCGCGGCTTCGTGCAGCGTCGCGAGCGTCGCAACGAGTGCGGGATCGAGCGGGGCGTCGTCGGATTCTGAAGTCATCGGTTCGGGTTCGCGAGCCGGCGCGGGACCGGCATTCAGGACGGATGCAATCGCGGACACTATACGCCCGGTCACGCGCCCTTGATCGCGGCGCGCATGAACGACACGAAACGCGTCGTCACGGGATCGTCGCGGCCGGACAGCCACGCCAGCCCGACGCGCCATTTCGCGTCCCTGCCGGCGAGCGGCAACACGGTCGCGTCGCGCAGCAGGTACTGCGCACGCGACGGAATGAACGCAACGCCGACCCCGGCGGCGACCGACGTGAGCACCGATTGAACGTCCTCCGCCTGCTGCGTGACCTGCGGCACGAAGCGCCGCTCGACGCACCACCGGTCGATCTGCGCGGCGAGCCCGGGGCCGCGTGCGCGCTGCAGCGCGATGAAGCCGATCTCGTTGAGCACGTCGAGATCGGCCGGCACACGCTTGAAGCCGAGGTGCGGCGGCACCGCGAGCGCAAGCCCCTCGTCGATCACCTTGAACGACGACAATCCTTCATCCGACGGCAATCGCAGGAACCCCGCGTCGAGCTTGCCCGCGCGGAGCCGACGCGTCTGCTCGGACGACGACAGGTCGCTCAACGTGACCGCGATGCCCGGATTGCGGCGCCGGAATTCCGCGACAAGTTTCGGCACGAGCGTCAGCACGGACAGGCAGATGCCGAGGCGCAAATGCCCGCGTTGCCCGCTGGTCGCCTCCCGTGCACGCGCGAGTATCTCGTCGGCATCGCGCACGAGCGCCTGCGCGTCGGGCAGGAAGCGTTCACCGAACGGCGTCAGTTCCGCGCCATGCCGCCCGCGCTCGAACAGCTTGCCGCCGAGGCTCGCCTCGAGCGCGCCGATCTGCTTGCTCAGCGCCGGCTGGCTCATGTGCAGCGTGTCGGCCGCGCGGCTGAAATGGCTGAGCTCGGTGACCGTCAGGAAAGTGCGCAGCAGTTTCAATTCCATTCTTCAAAGGAATCGTATCGATCGAAACATTCATTTTACTGATCGAATGGCGTGACGTTCAATACGGGCACGCCCCTTTCGGAATTCACCATCATGCCTCTCGATCATGCGGCCGAGTGCCTGACCGACGTGTCGTTCGACACGGTCGTCACCGACGCAAGCAATGCCGAGCCCGACGCACCGGCGCCCGAGCGTCGCACCGCACGCGCCGACGGCCGCAGCCGCCGCTTCCGCTTCGGCGATGCGCTGGACGACGCGCAGCCGCGCGCCGTCAGCGGTTCGATCGCGATCAGCTTCGCGGTCGTATCACGGCGGAACTGGCCGCGTTGAATCGACACGCCAGGCGCCCGCCGCCGAACGCACGCGTTCGACACTCCGCAAAAAAACACCAGAAATCCGCGCGCATCACGCATCATTGCGCGCACATCCATCGTCATCTCCACGCGATCGACCTTATAATTTCCCGCAGCCACTGACCGCCCACGCATTTCGCGCCGCCGCAACGCGCGTGAAAAGGAGACTTTCGCTTGACCGGCCTCATCGCGCGCCTGCCTCGCGCCCGGACCACCCTGATCATCGCCCTCTCATTGCTGACACTCGCGTTCACGACGAACGCGTCCGCGCAGCCGCATCGCACCGCGTCGCCGCATGCGCATGCGAAAGTCGTCAAGAAGAAACCCGCGCCCCGCAAACACAAGGCCGTCAAGCATCGCCGCCCGCGCGTGAAGCACCATGCGGTCAAGCATCACGCGGCGCCCGCACCGCACCGGCGCGCGAAACGCACGAACGCGGTTCGCCCACGCCCCGCCGCGAAGCCGCGCCTGCTCGCGAGCTGCGGCTACAGCCCGCGCGCGGTACGCTCGCTGCACTCGCGCGCGGCCTACGTGCTCGACGTCGACTCCGGCACGCCGCTGCTGGCCCGCAACGCACGCACGGTGCGGCCGATCGCGTCGATCTCGAAGCTGATGACCGCCGTCGTCGCGCGCGACGCGGACCGGCCGCTGAACGGCGTACTGCGCGTCACCTCGCGCGATCGCGACACGATCAAGTTCACCGGTTCGCGGCTGCCGATCGGCGCCGAACTGTCGCGCCGCCAGATGTTCCATATCGCGCTGATGTCGTCGGAAAATCGCGCGGCCGCCGCGCTGAGCCGCGACTATCCGGGTGGCCGCGCCGCGTTCGTGAAGGCGATGAACCGCGAGGCGCGCCGGCTCGGCATGCGCCATACGCATTTCCGCGAACCGACCGGCCTGTCGCCGCACAACGTGTCGACCGCCGAGGATCTCGCGCGGCTCGTCGACGCAGCCGCGCAGGATCCGCTGATCCGCTATTTCTCGACGGACACGTCGACCACCGTGCAGGCCGGCGATGGCGAGCTGCTGTACGTGAACTCCGATCCGCTCGTCCGCCACGGCAGCCTGCCGATTCGGATACAGAAAACCGGCTTCATCAACGAATCGGGGCACGGCGTCGTCATGCGCATGCACGTGAAGGGCCGCCGCGAAACTGTCGTGCTGCTTGGCGCGCCGACGCGCGCCGGCGTGTCGAGCGATGCACTGAAGATCCATCGCTGGCTGGCCTGCTCGATCCAGTAAGCACGACGTGCGCGGCCGGCGCGCTCATCCACGAAGGAGCGATGCCATGCAGGACGAATACCGTTTCAACGCGTTCGGACGCCTGCTCGCCGTCGTGCGTTCGAACGGCCGCTGGGCCGTGTTCGATCTCGGCGCCGAAGGCAAGCGACGGCCGGCCAACCTGCAGATTCCGTCCGCGCTCGCCGCGGACGAACTTGCGCAATATCTCGGCGACCTGCTGCACGAGCATGCGTCGCCGAAGTACAACGACGTCGTGCCGATTCCGTCGCCGCGCCGCGCGTAACGCGCCGCCGCCCGCCGCCGACATCCCGCCCACCGGGGGTTGCCGCGCCACCACCCGCCACTCCGGTGCATCGACGCCAAATTCAACAGTTTAACTTGCAAGTTAAACTGTCGTGCTCTATGATCCGCCGCATGACACCGCCACGCACACCCGGCGTTTCCGCCGATACCGTCGCCGCCGAACTGACCCTCGCAGTCGGCCAGTTGATCCGCCGGCTGCGTTCCGAGATCGACTCCGAAGGGCTCGGCATGTCGCAGACGAGCGCGCTCGCGCGGCTCGAACGACAGGGCCCGATGACCACCGCCGATCTCGCCCGCGCCGAGGCGATGAAGCCGCAGTCGATGAAGGCCATTCTCGCCAGCCTCGAGGAAGACGGGCTCGTCGAACGCGAACCTCATCCGACCGACGGCCGCCAGATCCTGTTCCTGCTGACCGCAGCCGGCCTCGCGGCACGTCGCAAGCGCGACACCGCGAAGCACAAGTGGCTCGGTGCCGCGATCGAGAAGCTCGGCCCCGAAGACATCCGCACGCTCGCCGCCGCGATTCCGCTGATCCGGCGCATCGGCGAGCAATGACCCCGCCTGCGTGATGCGCGGCATCCGCGCGCACGCTTTTCTTCGCCCAATTCACGGAGCATCACGTCATGAGCACAACCCGTCTCGACACGCAAACGGCGCTCGTCGTCATCGACCTGCAGAAGGGCATCGTCGCGCTGCCCACCGCCCACCCGGTCGCACCGGTGATCGAGCGTGCGCGCGAACTGCTCGACGCCTTCCGTAGCCGCGGCCTGCCCGTCGTGCTCGTCAACGTCGCCGGCAGCGCGCCGGGCCGCACGCAGCAGCAGGTGCGTGCGGATGCCCTGCCCGCCGACTGGGCCGATCTTCTGCCCGAACTGAACCGTCAGCCGAGCGACCATGTCGTGACGAAGAAGACCTGGGGCGCGTTTACCGGCACCGGTCTCGACGCGTACCTGAAAGCGGCCGGCGTCACACAGATCGTGCTGGCCGGCATCGCGACGAGCATCGGCGTCGAATCGACGGCCCGCCAGGCACACGAGCTCGGCTACAACGTGACGCTCGCGATCGACGCGATGACCGACCTCAACGCCGACGCGCACACGAACAGCGTCGAACGGCTGTTCCCGCGTCTAGGCGAGACGGGCCCGACGCAAGAAATCCTCGCGCTGCTCGACCGGCGCGGCGCGTGAGCGACAAACGCGCTCAGCGGGTGCCGGGCCAAGCGGCCGGCCGGCTCGATCCATCGATCTGGAAAGTCAGCGCGGTCGCAACGCTCGGCTCGCTGCTGTCGCAACTCGACGCGACGATCGTCAACGTATCGCTGGCGAGCCTCGCGACCGACCTGCATGCGAGCCTGTCGACGATCCAGTGGGTGACGAGCGCGTACCTGCTCGCGCTCACGCTGGTATTGCCGCTGAACGGCTGGCTGGTCGACCGCATCGGCGCGAAGGCGCTGTACCTGTGGTGTTTCTCCGCGTTCACGCTGACGTCGGCGCTGTGCGGGCTCGCGTGGTCCGCGCCGTCGCTGATCGCATTCCGCGTGCTGCAGGGCGTCAGCGGCGGGCTGCTCGCGCCGATGGCGCAGATGATGATCGCGCGCGTGGCCGGCCAGCAGATGGCGCGCGTGATCGGTTATGCGGCGGTGCCTGTGCTGATCGCGCCGATCCTCGGGCCCGTCGCCGCCGGTGTGATCCTGCAGCACGCATCATGGCGCTGGCTGTTTCTCGTGAATCTGCCGGTCGGTGCACTGGCGCTTGCGCTGGCCGTGTGGTTCCTGCCCGGCGACCGCGAGCACACGCAGCGGCGCGAACTCGACTGGGTCGGCCTCGCGCTGCTGTCGCCGGCGCTCGTGCTGTTCCTGTATGGCGCCGAGCGCATCGACGCGGTGCCCGGCATCGCCGCGATCGCGGGTTCGGTGCTGCTGCTCGCCGCGTTCCTGCGCGTCGCGCGGCGCAAAGGCGAGCATGCGCTGATCGACCTCGCGCTGTTTCGCTCGCGCGTATTCGGCGCGGCCGCTGCCACGCAGTTCCTGTCGAACGGCGCGATCTACGCGGGCCAGATGCTGATCCCGGTGTTCCTGATCGAAGCGTGCGGCCGCTCGCCCGGCGAGATGGGCTGGCTGCTGGCGCCGCTCGGGCTCGGCATGCTCGTCACCTATCCGTCGATGGGCGCGCTGACCAGCCGGTTCGGCGTGCGCCGGCTGGCCGCCGCCGGCGCGCTGCTCGCGCTCGCCGCGACGCTGCCGTTCGTGTATCTCGCGCTGGCCGGCTACGATCCCTACGTGCTGGTGCCTGCGCTGTTTCTGCGCGGGATGGGTCAGAGCGCGATCGGCGCACCGTCGATTTCCGCCGCGTATGCGTCGGTCGAACGGCGCAACCTGCCGATGGCGACGACGTCGCTCAATATCGTCCAGCGCCTTGGCGGCCCGACGTTCACGACGATATGCACGCTGCTTCTCGCATGGCGGCTGCAGGCCGAATCCGTGTCGACGGGCGGCACGCACGGGGCCGCCTACGCGTGGGCGTTCGGCCTGCTTTGCGCACTGCATGCGGCGAGCTTCGTGACGACGCTGTGGCTGCCGCGATGGTCGAGCGGCGCGGGCGGACGGCCGGCGGGGGCCGCGCGGGCCGGTTCGCGCTGAATGCCGGGGCCGCGCCTTCGCGTGGCGCCGCTACTGCAACCACATCGGCACGATCGACGCCGCGAGCAGGATGCCCAACCCGGCATTCACGCAACGCCACTGCCGCTCCGTGCGCAGCACGCGCGCGAACAGCAGCCCGGCACAACACCAGAGCGACAGCGACGCCATCGCCGCCACGCGCCGGCCGCGGCGGAACTGGGCCGCCACCTGCGCCTCGGCTTCGCGCGCATGCGCGCGGCCGCCTAGCCTTCTTCCCCGCTTGCCGCTACGCGACACATGCCCCGAGCGTGCATTGCATGCCAAGTGCGCAGTGTGTTGCCCGGCATGAAAACAAGGCAGTGCGACGTAACGGTGAAAATGTTCCGGAGCCCTACGTCACGCATTCGCGGCATCCGCGCGGAACCCGATGGCACAATCACGGTCCCTTTCATGTGCCCTACACCGGGCGCGCGCCGCATCGCGGCGCAGATTCAACGCACGAGAAGGACCCTGTCTGCCCATATGACCCTGAACGAATCCTGGTTTGCGCCGCTCGTCGGCCTCCTCATCCTGCTCGCCGCCGCCGGCGCGATCACGGCCACCGCCCATTTCCTGCTGTTCCGCGTGGTCGCGCGTCTTGCGCGGCTGTCGGCCACCCGCATCGACGACGCGCTGTTCGAGTTCGGCGCATTCAAGTGGCTGAACCGCATCGTGCCGTTCGTCGTGATCAAGCTCGGGCTCGGCGCGGTGCCCGGCATCCCCGCCGTGGCCGCTCGAACCGCCGACAAGGTGCTGTTCGCGCTGATCGTGTTCCTGGTGTCGATGACGATCAGCGCGACGCTGTCCGCGCTCGAGCACACGCATCGCACGAGCCGGCGCGACCAGCCGCGCCTGTCGCTGAAAGGCGCGATGCAGCTCGTCAAGCTCGTGATGTTCATCACGGCCGCGCTCGTCGTGATCGGCGACGCGACCGGCAAGCAGATCGGTCTGCTGCTGTCGGGCATCGGCGCGATGTCGGCGGTGCTGATGCTGATCTTCAAGGACACGCTGCTCGGCCTCGTCGCCGGCGTGCAGCTGTCGTCGAACGACATGCTGCGGATCGGCGACTGGATCACGATGCCGTCGGCCGGCGCGGACGGCACCGTGATCGACATCACGTTGAACACGGTCAAGGTCGCGAACTTCGATCACACGATCATCACGGTGCCGACCTGGAAGCTGATCACCGAAAGCTACCAGAACTGGCGCGGGATGACCGAGGCCGGCGGGCGCCGCATCAAGCGCGCGCTGTTCGTCGACGCGACGAGCGTGCGCTTTCTCGGCGACGACGAGATCGTACGGCTCGAACGCCTGACGCTCCTGAAGGACTACCTGGAAGACAAGGTCGACGCGATCGCGCAATGGAACGGCACGCTCGGCGCGGCCGGCGAATGCCCGGCGAACCGCCGCCAGCTCACGAATCTCGGCACCTTCCGCGCGTACGTCGCGAACTACCTGAAGGGCCATCCGCGGATCCGCCGCGACATGACGTGCATGGCGCGCCAGCTGCCGCTGACGGCCGAGGGCATTCCGCTCGAACTGTACTGCTTCACCGACACGACGACCTGGGTCGACTACGAGGCGATCCAGTCCGACCTGTTCGATCACCTGATCGCGGTGCTGCCGGAGTTCGGGCTGCGCGTGTACCAGCACCCGTCGGGCTTCGACATGCGCCAGATGGCCGGCGCGGCGCAAGCCGACATGCCGGCGCTGCACGCGCGATAGTGCCTGGCGCGGCGGCCTGCAACGGGTCGCCGCCGGCATCGCTGCGCGCGCGGCGCCGCTCACCGCCCCGCGCAATCGGACGCGAGCCGCCCCACCACCTTCAGCGCATCCTCGATCTGCCGCGACCACGGATAGCTGTAGTTGAGCCGGATGAAGTGCCGGTAATCGGCGGTCGCCGAGAACATGTGGCCGGGCCCGATCGTGATCCCCTGCGCGAGCGCGAGCGCATACAGCTTCATCGCGTCGACCTGCGGCGGCATCTCGACCCACAGCACATACCCGCCCTGCGGCTGCGACAATCGCGTGCCTTCCGGAAAGAAGCGCCGCACCATTGCGCTCATCAGGCTCGCCTGCTGCGCATACTGCTTGCGCATCCGCCGCAGATGGAAATCGTAGCCGTCGTGTTTCAGGTACTCGGCGATCGCGAGCTGCTCGATCGCGGGCGTCGCGAGCGTGTTCAGGAATTTCAGCTTCTCGACCTGGTCGCGGTAGCGGCCGGGCATCGCCCAGCCGATCCGGTAGCGCGGCGACAGGCTCTTCGTGAACGACGCGCAATGCAGCACGAGCCCGTTGCGGTCATACGACTTCAGCGCGCTCGGCGTCGTGTCGCCATAATGCAGCTCGTGATAGACGTCGCTCTCGATCGCGGGCACGTCATGCTTCGCGAGCAGCTCGACGAGCGCGCGCTTGCGCGCATCGGGCATCTGGAAGCCGAGCGGATTGTGGAAATTCGGCATCACCATGCACGCGGCGATGCGCTCGCGCGCGAGGATCCGTTCGAGCGCGTCGAGATCGATGCCGTCGCCCGGATGGGTCGCCACCTCGAGCGCACGCATGCCCATGCGCTCGATCGCGTGCAGCATCGCGTAGAACGTCGGGGACTCCACCGCGATCGTGTCGCCAGGCTTCGCGACGGCCTGCAGGCACAGGTTGATCGCCTCCGTCGCACCGATCGTCATCACGATCTCGCCCGGCTCGACCGGGATCCCGCGCTCCGCGTAGCGTCGCGCGATCTGGCGGATCAGCTCCTGGTTGCCTGGCGGCAGGTCGTCGATCACGCCCCAGCGCGTGCGGCGCCGGCCGATCGCCTGTGCATAGCGCGCAAGACGCTGCACCGGGAACTGCGACGCATCGGGATACGGCGAACCGAGCGGCACCGCGTCGTCGCGCGCGATCGAGCGCAGCGTCGACAGCACGAGCCGGCTCACGTCCACCGCCGACGGCTCGGCGGCCGGCGCCGACACGTGCAGCTCGGCCTCCGCCGGCGCCGTGGCCCGCGCCCGCACGAAGTAGCCCGACTGCGGCCGGCTCTCGATCAGCCCGCGGCTCTCGAGCACGAGATACGCGCGCAGCACGGTCGTGACGCTGAGCTGCTGCTGCCGGCTCGCCTGGCGCACCGACGGAATCCGCTCGCCGGGCCGGTACACGCCGCGCTCGATCTGCGCCTGCAGATCGTCGGCCAGTTGTTCGTAACGCTTCACGCGCCTCCCTTTCAACGTCCCTTCAACAACACAGTTGCGGTCCGCACTGCCTGACTGGGCGCAACTGTACTCTTTTTCGAAGACGAGAGGTGTACACACAGCGGCCGGAACACTGCGCGTACGCTCCGTGCATCGACCCCGACACACGCATCATGAAAAAGAAATCCGCCGCCGTGCGCATCGAACCGTACACCCACCCGGCCGCCGGCTGGGGCGCGCTGAAAGCCGTCACGATCAACCTGATCAAGGAAAAGGTCGCGGGCGGCAACTACCGCACGCTGCTGCGCCAGAACCAGCCGGACGGCTTCGACTGCCCGGGCTGCGCGTGGCCCGACCGCCAGCATGCGTCGACGTTCGAATTCTGCGAGAACGGCGTGAAGGCCGTGGCCGCCGAAGCGACCAGCAAGCGCGTGACGCCCGAATTCTTCGCCGCGCACACCGTCGCCGAGCTGCTCGAACAGTCGGATTTCGAACTCGAACAGCACGGCCGCCTGACCGACCCGATGGTGTACGACGCGCGGACCGACCGCTACGTGCCGATCGCGTGGGACGACGCGTTCGCGCTGATCGCACGCCACCTGCGCGCGCTGCCGGACCCGAACCAGGCGGCGTTCTACACGTCCGGCCGCGCGAGCAACGAGGCGGCGTTCCTCTACCAGCTGCTGGTGCGGCTGTACGGCACCAACAACTTCCCCGACTGCTCGAACATGTGCCACGAGGCGACCAGCCGCGGGCTGCCGGCGTCGGTCGGCGTCGGCAAGGGCACCGTCACGCTCGACGATTTCGAACATGCGGACACGCTGCTGATCTTCGGCCAGAACCCGGCCACCAACCACCCGCGGATGATGGGCGAGCTGCGCGAATGCGCGAAGCGCGGCGCGACGATCGTGTCGATCAACCCGCTGAAGGAACGCGGGCTCGAACGCTTCGCCGATCCGCAAAGCCCGCTCGAGATGCTGACGATGTCGGGCACGAAGATCGCGTCGACGTTCATCCAGCCGACGATCGGCGGCGATTTCGCGCTGATCAAGGGAATGGCGAAGCGCGTGCTCGAACTCGACGACGCCGCGCGCGCCACCGGTGCGCCGCGCGTGCTCGACATCGCGTTCATCGGCGAGCACACGGCCGGCTTCGATGCGTTCGCCGAAGATCTGCGCAACGAAAGCTGGTCCGCGCTGACGGCCGAAAGCGGCGTGCCGTACGAACAGATCGACAGCCTCGCGCAACTTTATGCACGCAGCGAGCGCGTGATCGCGACATGGGGCATGGGCATCACGCAGCACAAGCATTCGGTCGCGACCGTGCAGATGCTGACGAACCTGATGCTGATGCGCGGCAACATCGGCCGCCCCGGCGCGGGTCTGTGCCCGGTGCGCGGCCACTCGAACGTGCAGGGCAACCGCACGGTCGGCATCGAGGAAAAACCGTCGCAGGCGTTCCTCGACCGGCTCGGCCACGTGTTCGACTTCGAGCCGCCGCGCCACCACGGCTACGACGTCGTCGAAACCATCGAAGGCATGCTCGAAGGCCACGTGAAGGTGCTGATCGGCCTCGGCGGCAACTTCGCGATGGCGACGCCCGACACGCCGCGCACGTGGGAAGGCATGCGCCGCTGCGACCTCTCCGTGCACATCACGACGAAGCTGAACCGCAGCCACCTGATCCACGGCCGCGACGCGCTGATCCTCCCGACGCTCGGCCGCACCGAGATCGACCTGCAGGACAACGTCGCGCAGGGCGTGACGGTCGAGGATTCGATGAGCATGGTCCACGTGTCGTACGGGATGAACAAGCCGGCGTCGCCGAACCTGATGTCGGAGCCTGCGATCGTCGCGCACATCGGCCATGCGCTGTTCGGCAGCGGCAAGATCGACTGGCTCGCGTACAAGGACGACTACGCGAAGATCCGCGACGCGATCGAGGCGACCGTCGACGGCTTCTACGACTACAACACGCGCATCGCGCGGCCGGGCGGCTTCCACCTGCGCGTCGCGTCGCGCGACCGCGAATGGCTGACGCCGACGGGCAAGGCCAACTTCATCGCGCATGCGCTGCCGACCGACACGCCGATCCAGCGCGCCCGCGCGCTGCACGGCGAGCGCCTGATGACGCTGATGACGACGCGTTCGCACGACCAGTACAACACGACCGTCTACGGGCTCGACGACCGCTATCGCGGCGTATTCGGCCAGCGCCGCGTGGTGTTCGTCAACCGCGACGACCTCGCGATGCTCGGCCTGAAGGCCGGCGAATGGGTCGACATGGAAACCGTGTGGCACGACGGCATCCAGCGGCGCGCGGACGGTTTCCTGCTCGTCGAATACGACATCCCGCGCGGCTGCATCGGTGCGTACTACCCGGAAACGAACCCGCTGGTGCCGCTCGACAGCGTCGGCGACGTGTGCAACACGCCGACGTCGAAGTCCGTGCCCGTGCTGCTGCATCGCGCGGCCGCGCCGGCGTTGGCCGCTGCCTGACGGAGCGCCGCGATGATCGTTCGGCCGCGCGAGCACTGGCTGCGGATGCTGCTCGTCTGGAACGGGTCGGTACTGCCGACCATCCTGCCGCAGCTCGCGCTGACGCTCGCGATCAGCTTGGTCGCGGTATGGGGCGGCGGCCGCCTGCTCGGCGAGAAGGTGCCGCTGAACCCGACGCCGTTCACGCTGCTCGAACTGAACCCCGAACTGCTGCCGGCCGAAGTGACGCCGAGCCCCGCGTATCGGCTCACCTGACGGGCCGACGCTGCCGTCGCGCGGCGCACGCTCGGCCGGCCTGGCCGCCGTAATAAAGACTTGCAATCGATACAGCCGGAAACGTCAACAGCCGGGGGGCGCACAGCGTTTTTTCGACAAGCGCGCACGTTTCGTGACGCGCAACGACAGGAGAAAACGTCATGCGAGCCCTTACCCGCCATCTCACGATCGCCGCCACCCTGATGTCGGTACTGACCGGCACCGCGTTCGCCGAAACGCCGTGGCAGCAAGCGCATCCGCGCCGCGAGGAGGTCAACCAGCGCCTCGCCAACCAGAATCGCCGGATCCGTCACGAAGTGAAGGAAGGCGAGATGTCGCACGCCCAGGCCGCGCGCCTGCATCGTGACGACCGAAAAATCCGCCAGGAAGAGCGGGACATGGCCGCGCAGGATCACGGCCACATTACGCAGAGCGAAAAGCACGTGCTGAACCAGCAGGAAAACGCGGTCAGCCACAAGATCGGCCAGTAACGCCGGCAAGCGTCGATTCGCCATCGCTTGAAACGCCCGCTGCCGCCGTGCGGCAGCGGGTGCTTGTTGTATCGAATCGTTTCAGCCGGCCGTTCGCGTCAAGTGCCGCAGGTATACTTCGACGTCAGCCGCCACCCGCATCGACCGTCAAGAACGGCACGATTCCGGCGGTTTCGTCGCGAAGCTCCGCGTTTCGCGTACCCCGCGCCCAAGCCTCGACACGAGACACACGACGATCCCGATCATGAAACGATTCCTGTTGCTCCTTCCCGCCGCCCTGCTCGCCGCCTGCGGCTCGGCGCCCTCGTCCGATTCGGCCGCGTCCGGCTCGGCACCGATGATCTACGTATCGTCCGCGCGCCCGGCCTACGCGATCGCGAACTGCCTCGACAGCCGCCTGTCCGGCACCGCGCAGTCGCAGCACAACGGCGTGACCGACATCACCGTCGGGTCGCGCTCGTATTTCGTCACGCTCACGCCGTCGGGCAACGGGTCGGTCGTCAAGGTCGTGCGCGGCTCGGGCAGCGAGCCGGCCGAGGAAGCGATGCGCTTCGCGATCGCGCGCTGCGTGATCTGACCGCCGCCGGCGCCGGGCGCCCCGCCCGGCCCGCCAGCCACGTCACCCGGGCGCCGTCATGCGCGTCCGTCGAATTTTTTCATCCGGGCCGCCGTCGATGAGAGAATCGCACCACGATTCCCTTTCACGGAGCCCGCATGAAGCACCTGCTGTCCCGGCTGTTCGTCAGCGCCGCGCTCGCCGCACTTGTTCCGGCGCTGCCGGCGCAAGCCGCGACGCCGCCCGGCATCTTCGTCGTCGCCACCCAGCTCGGCGAATTCACGACCCTCGATCCGAGCGAAATCTACGAGCTCGTGCCGTCCGAGTACGTCGCGAACACCTACGAACGGCTCGTGCGGGTCGACCTGAAGGACCCGACGCGCTTCGACGGGCAGATCGCGCAATCCTGGTCGGTCGGCGCCGACGGCGTCTCTTACACGTTCAAGCTGCGCCCCGGTCTCACGTTCCACTCCGGCAACCCCGTCACCGCCGACGACGTGGCGTGGTCGCTGCAGCGCACCATCCTGCTCGACAAGGGCCCGGCCGGCGTGCTCGCCGATCTCGGCCTCACGAAGGCGAACGTGATGCAGAAGGTGCGCGCGGTCGACCCGCAGACCTTCGTGCTCGAAACCGACCGCAAGTACGCGCCGAGCTTCGTGCTCAACGTGCTGAGCGCATGTCCGGCGTCGGTGCTCGACAAGAAGCTGCTGATGTCGCACCAGCAGGGCAACGATTTCGGCAGCGCCTGGCTGAAGACCAACGACGCGGGCTCGGGCCCGTACCAGCTCGTCAAGTGGACGCCGAACGAGAGCATCGTGCTGCAGCGTTTCGACAAGTACCGCGCGCCGTATCCGATGAAACGCGTCGTGCTGCGCCATGTGCCCGACGCATCCGCACAGCGGTTGCTGCTGGAAAACGGCGACGTCGACGCCGCGCGCAACCTGAGCCCCGACAGCCTCGCCTCGCTGACCAAGACCGGCAAGATCAAGGTCGCGTCGTGGCCGGTGTCGGCGCTGCTGTACCTGAGCCTGAATACGAAGAACCCGAATCTCGCGAAACCCGACGTGCAACAGGCGATGAAGTGGCTGGTCGACTACGACGGCATCCAGCGCAACATCGTCAGCACGACATACAAAGTGCACGAGACCTTCCTGCCCGAAGGCTTCCTCGGCACGCTGAATTCGAACCCGTACAAGCTCAACGTCGCGAAGGCGAAGGCGCTGCTCGCGAAGGCCGGCTTGCCGAACGGATTCGACGTGACGATGGACATGCCGAACGATTATCCGTACCTCGAGATCGCACAGGCACTGCAGGCGAACTTCGCGCAGGGCGGCATCCGCGTGAAGCTGATCCCGGGCGATGCGAAGCAGGCGATCGGCAAGTACCGCGCGCGCCAGCACGACATCTTCATCGGCGAATGGTCGCCCGACTACATGGACCCGAACAGCAACGCGCGCGGCTTCGCCTGGAATCCTGACAATTCCGACCAGTCGAAGACGAAGATGCTCGCATGGCGCAACAGCTGGGACATCCCGCAACTGACGAAGGACACCGAGGCCGCGCTCGTCGAGCCGTCGCCCGCGAAGCGCGCGCAGCGTTACGAGGCGCTGCAGAAGGCAGTGCTCGCGAACTCGCCGTTCGTCATCATGTTCGAGAAGGTCGTGCAGGTCGCGACGCGCCCCGGCACGACCGGGCCGGAGATCGGGCCGATCAACGATCTCGTGTCGTACCGGACGCTGGCAAAATAAGGCCGACTGCCCGCGCGGCCGGCGACACCGGCGCGCGGGTGCATCCATCATCCAACATGCTTCGCTCGGGGACCACGCAATGCGCTCATTACAAGAACTGCGCCTGGAATTTCTCCAGTACAAGATCGAACCGATCGGCTGGCTCGGCGACAGCCCGTCGCGCTTCGACTTCTACACCCGCACGGCGGAAGGATGCGACAGCATCGTCGAGCTGGGCGTATTCACCGGCCTGACCACGACGGCCTTCATGCTCGCGCAGCCGAAGCGGCTGGTGTCGGTCGACATCACCGATCAGTATTTCCACATCCAGGATGAGCTGAAGCACGCGGCGAATGAACTGGCGATCGACTTCGAATTCAGGATCGCCGACGATCTCGCGATGGAGCCGCTTGCATCCGACCTGCTGTTCATCGACACCACGCACACGTACGAGCAGACGCTCGCCGAATTGAACCGGTTCGGCCCGCTCGCGCGCAAGAAGATCGTGCTGCACGACATGAACACGTCGGGCGTCTACCAGGCCGTATTCCAATGGCTGTGGGACAACAAGCAGTTTCGCATCACGTATCACGACAGCCGCGGCTGCGGCGCGGTCGTTTGCGAGCGTCACGTCGGCTATTGAGCCGCGCACGCGCTACGGGAGGCACCATGCATTCGAACGGGCACGCGGTCTGCGTGGCGATCAACGACAACAACCGCGCGTGGTACGAGATGCTCGTGCCGTTCCTGCTGTCGCTGCGGCACACGGGTTACGACGGACAGGTGGCCGTCATCGGCTACGGGCTGTCCGAGCACAAGCGGCGCATCCTGGAAAGCCAGTCGGTCGACGTGATCGAAGCGTCTAGCGCGTATGCGCTCCCGGTCGGCCGCTTCATCGAGGCCGCCGGCTATTGCGCGCGCAATCCGCACATCACGAAACTCGCGCTGTACGACGCGGACATCTGGTTCTGCGCGCCCTCCTTCGGCCTGTTCTCCCGGATCGCCGACGATCGCCTGTATGCGTGCCCCGACCCGCTGTTCTGCACGTTCGTGGTCACGCCGCTGATCGGTGAGCGGCGCGACGCGCATTGGCGCCTCGTCGTCGACGAGGTGCAGACGCGCCACGGCGGAGCGCTGCAGGCCGGGCTCGTCGCCGGCACGGCCACCGCGTGGGCGCGCTTCGCGGCGCACCTGCGCGACTGCGTCGCCCGCATCGGCACCGACTTCCAGGAATGCTTCGGGATCGACACGACGTTCCTGCACCTGTGGGGCGCACGCGGCGAAACCGCGTTGCTCGACCCGGTCCAGAACTTCGTCAGCAAGAACGGCATTCACGAATCGTTCGACGCGAGCAACGGCACCACGACGCTGCGCTATCAGGGCGAACCGATCCGAGCGCTGCACATGACCGGCGACATCCGCTTCTTCGACCGCTGGCGCTACTACGCGAACCACGTCGACGACGCATTGCGCGACGGCGTGCCGTTCGCGCTGTCGGACGGCACGCCGTCGCCATCCGACACGGCCGCCGCCAGCATCGCCGCGACCGGGTTCGTGCGTTCGGCCGGGCTGACCGTCACTTCCGCCGCGGTCGAGCGCAGCGCGGGCGCGTACCTGCAGGCGATCGACGAACCGGGCGGCACGATGCTCGTCGGCAGCGCGAACCACGAGATCGTGTTGACCGCGACCCGCGACATCGCGCGACTGAACGTGTACATCACGCATCCGTCCGGCACGCCGTCGCCGCTGCGATGCGAGGTGCTGATCAATGGACACGCGCAGCGCAAGGGCACCGAACTGATGACGCATTTCTGGTATCAGATCGCGGCCGGCACCGTCATCACGCTGCGCTCGACGAGCCTCGGCGGCCAGCAGTGCAATGCGATCTGGCGGCTGCGCGAGACGTCGGACATGCAGCAGTAGTCGACGGGCAACGCGCCGAACGCGCGCGTGCCCGGCTTCAAGTGCGCGGCATTTCGTCGAGGCGCTGCGCGGCGCAGCGCCCCGGCAAATCATCTCTGTCAGGCATGAACGCGAAATATGCGTGACAGGAGCAATTTCTCCGTTGCCCGTTGCGATCCTGTCGTTGGGCGCGCACGCCCGCCCCTATCGCCTTCTGCGAAACGATAGTTTTTATTCGCTGGCGCCAATGATTTTGGCTTTGTTAGATAGATGTCATCGAATCACCAAATGACAACGATCTAACAGTCCGATGACCAGCGCATTCGCCCATACCGTCGAATCCCGCTTTGCCGAGCTGACGCCGACCGCGAAGCGTATCGCGAGCTACATGCTCGCGAACCTCGATCGGCTCGGCCTCGAAACCGCCGACCAGATCGCGCAGCAGACCGGCACCAGCGGCATTTCGGTCGGGCGATTCCTGCGCAGCGTCGGCTACCGGAATCTCGACGACCTGAAACGCGAACTGCGTGGCGGCAGCGATCGCCCATGGATGATCACCGACCGCCTCGACGAGTACCGCCGCGCCGCCGCCACGCAAACGACCGCCGGCGAACGCGACAGCGATCGCAGCAGCGGCACACTCGCGTCGTCGCTCGACCGCGAGCTCGACGCGATCCGCCACGTGTACCGGCTCGCCGAAGAACCGGTGTTCGCGCAGGTCGCGGACCGGATCGCGCATGCCGATGCCGTATTCATCCTCGGCATCCAGTCGACCCGCGGCATCAGCAATGCGTTCAGCAGCTATCTCGAATACCTGCGCCCGCGCGTGTTCTATTCCGACGGCCAGTCGGGCTCGTACGTCGACTCGCTGAATTCCGAGTTCGAACGGCCGTACTGCATCGTCACCGACACGCGCGCGTATTCGCGCAGCGCGCGCCGCTATTGCCAGGCCGCCGCCGAACGCGGCCAGCCGTTCGCGCTGGTCACCGATCTGTATTGCCCGTGGGCGCGCGAATGGCCGGCCGACCTGCTGCAGGTGAAGACCGACGTCGGCCAGTTCTGGGATTCGCTCGCGCCGCTCACCTGCCTGTTCAACCTGCTGATCACCGCCGTCGTCGACCGCCTCGGTCCCGCGGTCGACCGGCGCGTCGCGCGCAACCGCGAACTGCAGCGCACGTTCGACCAATTCGAATCCTGAGTCAACCGGACCACCGATGAACCATCACCGCCTCGTCGAAATCACGCCCGCCACGCATCGCATCGAGATCGATCTCGTCTACGCGACCGAGCGCAACCTGACCGGCAAGCCGATCTACCGCAACGCGCACTGTCTGCTGCTCGAGCCGGCCGAAGCCGCGCTGCGCCGCGCGGTCGACGTCGCCGCGCAGGCCGGCTTCACGCTGCGCATCTACGACGCGTACCGGCCGCCGGAGGCGCAGCAGGTGCTGTGGGATTTCCTGCCGGATCCGAACTTCGTCGCCGATCTCGGCCGCGGATCGAACCACAGCCGCGGCACCGCGCTGGACCTGACGCTCGTCGGCGCGAACGGCGAGCCGCTCGACATGGGCACCGGCTTCGACGAGATGGTGGCCGCGTCGGGCCACTTTCACGCGGGGTTGCCCGAGCACGTGCAATGCAACCGGCTGCTGCTGCTCGGCGTGATGCACGCGGCCGGCTTCGCGCACATCGACAGCGAGTGGTGGCACTACGAGCTGCCCGGTTCGCACGCGCTGCCGCAGATCGACAACGCGGCGAGCGGCCCGTGGCGCCTGATGTAACGATGCCGCACGCCCCCCTTTTTCATGCAGGTTCACGTTCAACGACTCAAACGACAGATGGAGAAGCGCCCATGAAATTCCCGACCTCCCGGCTCGTCGCGGCGCTGGCCGCCGCGTCCCTGTTCGCCGCCGTTCCGCTTTCCACCGCCCATGCGGAAACGCCGAAGGACATGTTCGTGATGGCCACGCTGCTCGACGAATTCACGACGCTCGATCCGGGCGAAATCTACGAGCTGGTGCCGGAGGAATTCGTCGCGAACACGTACGACCGCCTCGTGCGCGTCGACCTGCGCGATCCGTCGAAATTCAACGGCAACGTCGCGCAGTCGTGGACGGTGAGCCCCGACGGGCTGACCTACACGTTCAAGCTGCGCTCGGGCCTCAAGTTCCACTCGGGCAACCCGCTGACGGCCGACGACGTCGCGTGGTCGATCCAGCGCACGGTGCTGCTCGACAAGGGCCCGGCCGCGGTGCTGACCGGCATCGGGCTCACGAAGGCCAACGTCGCGGCGAACGTGAAGAAGCTCGACGACCAGACGGTGTCGATCACGACCGATCATAAGTACGCGCCGACCTTCGTGCTCAACGTGCTCGGCTCGTGGCCCGCGTCGGTGCTCGACAAGAAATTGCTGCTGTCGCACCAGCAGGGCAACGACTTCGGCAACGCGTGGTTGAAGACCAACGAGGCCGGCTCCGGCGCGTACAAGCTCGTCAAGTGGTCGCCCAGCGACAGCATCGTGCTGCAGCGCTTCGACGGCTACCGGCTGCCGCTCGCGATGAAGCGCATCGTGCTGCGCCACGTGCCCGAAGCGGCGAGCCAGCGGCTGCTGCTGGAAAACGGCGACGTCGACGCGGCGCGCGACCTGAGCCCGGACGATCTCGCGTCGGTCGTGAAGTCGGGCAAGGCGAAAGTCATGGCCTCGCCGCAGGCGACGCTGCTGTATCTCGGCCTGAACACGAAGAACCCGACGCTCGCGAAGCCCGACGTGCAGGAAGCGCTGAAGTGGCTGGTCGACTATGCGGGCCTCCAGGCCAACGTCGTGAAGACGACCTACAAGGTGCATCAGACCTTCCTGCCGGAAGGCTTCCTCGGCACGCTGAATTCGAACCCGTACAAGCTCGACGTCGCGAAGGCGAAGGCGCTGCTCGCGAAGGCCGGCGTGCCGAACGGCTTCTCGGTGACGATGGACGTGCGCAACGACTATCCGTACACGGAGATCGCGCAGGCCGTGCAGGCGAACTTCGCGCAGGCGGGCATCAAGGTGCAGCTGATCCCCGGCGACAACAAGCAGACGCTCGCGAAATACCGCGCGCGCCAGCACGACATCTACATCGGCGAATGGTCGGCCGACTACATCGACCCGCACAGCAACGCGCAGGGTTTCGCATGGAACCCCGACAACTCCGACAAGTCGAGCTACAAGATGCTGGCCTGGCGCAACAGCTGGGACATTCCTCAACTGACGAAGGAAACCGACGCCGCGCTCGCCGAGCCGACCGCCGCGCAACGCGCGCAGCGGTACCAGGCGATGCAGAAGGCGATGCTCGCGCGCTCGCCGTTCGTGATCATGTTCGAGAAGGTTGCGCAGGTCGCGACGCGGCCCGGCGTGAGCGGACTCGAAGTCGGGCCGATCAACGACCTCGTGTCGTACCGTAACCTGAAGAAGCAATAAGGTTCGCCGCATGTCGACTCCCGCCTCCTCCCTTGAAGCACTGCGCACGCTGCCCGCGCGGCGCCCGGCCGTACGCTGGGTGCTACGCGTGCTGCGCTGGGCGCTCACGCTCGCCATCACGTTCGCGGGGCTGCTCGCGCTGACGTTCGTGATCGGCCGCAAGGTGCCGATCGATCCCGTGCTCGCGATCCTCGGCGATCGCGCGTCGGCCGAAGCCTACGCGGCCGAACGCATCGCGCTCGGCCTCGACAAGCCGCTCGTCACGCAGTTCCTGATCTACGCGCGCGACGTGCTGCACGGCAATCTCGGCATGTCGCTGCTGACGTCGAACCCCGTGCTCGACGACATCAGGCGCGTGTTCCCCGCCACGCTCGAACTCGCGACGATCGCGACGTTGATCGGTATCGCAATCGGCGTGCCGCTCGGCGTCGCGGCCGCGGTGAAGCACAACCGGCCGATCGACCACATCGCCCGCTTCGTCGGCCTGATCGGCAATTCGGTGCCGGTATTCTGGCTCGGGCTGATGGGGCTGCTGCTGTTCTATGCGCGGCTGCACTGGGTCGGCGGCCCCGGCCGGCTCGATCCCGTGTACGACGGCATGGTCGACCCGCGCACGGGCAGCCTGCTGCTCGACGCGGCGCTTGCCGGCGAGTGGGACGTGTTCCGCAACGCGGTGTCGCACATCGCGTTGCCGGCCACGATCCTCGGCTACTACTCGGTCGCGTACCTGAGCCGGATGACGCGCTCGTTCATGCTCGACCAGCTGAGCCAGGAATACATCGTCACCGCGCGCGCGAAGGGCTTGTCCGAGCGGCGCGTGATCTGGCGGCATGCGTTCGGCAACATCGCGGTGCCGCTGCTCACCGTGATCGCGCTCACGTACAGCAACCTGCTCGAAGGCTCGGTGCTGACCGAGATCGTGTTCGCGTGGCCGGGGCTCGGCTCGTACCTGACCGGCGCGCTCCTGAACGCCGACATGAACGCCGTGCTCGGCGCGACGCTCGTGATCGGCGTGATGTTCATCACCGTCAACCTGCTGACCGACGCGCTGTACCGTGTGTTCGATCCGCGTGCACGCTGAGGACCGCTTCGACATGACCGTTTCCATCCCGCTTCCTTCACCGACCATGCCGAAGGCCACCCGACCATGAATGCCGAACCTCTCACGCTGCGCGCGTGGCTGCTTTCCGATGCGCCCGCGTCGCGCTCGCAGGCCGCGTTCGGCCTCGCCTACCGCCGCTGGCGCCGTTTCGCGGGCAATCCGCTCAACCTGTTCGGGCTCGCGATCCTGGTGACGCTGATCGTCGTCGCGATCGTCGGCCCGCTGATCATGCCGCACGATCCGCTGCGCCAGGTGCTGTCCGACCGGCTGCTGCCGCCCGGCTCCGCATCGCACTGGCTCGGCACCGACCAGCTCGGCCGCGACATCCTTTCGCGGATGATCGCGGGCGCTCGCCTCACGCTCGGCATCGCGCTGCTCGTCGTCGTGATCGTCGTGCCGATCGGCCTCGCGATCGGCACGACGGCCGGCTATTGCGGCGGCTTCGTCGACAGCGTGCTGATGCGCATCACCGACATCGCGCTCGCGTTCCCGAAGATCGTGCTCGCGCTCGCATTCGCGGCCGCGCTCGGGCCCGGCGTGATCAACGCCGTCGTCGCGATCTCGATCACCGCGTGGCCCGCGTATGCGCGGCTCGCGCGCGCGGAGACGATCCGCATCGCGCAGGCCGACTTCATCCACGCCGCGCGGCTGCAAGGCGCGTCGGGCCCGCGGATCCTGCTGCGCTACATCATGCCGCTGTGCATGTCGTCGGTGATCGTGCGCGCGACGCTCGACATGGCCGGCATCATCCTGACCGTCGCGGGCCTCGGCTTTCTCGGCCTCGGCGCGCAGCCGCCGAGCCCCGAGTGGGGCTTCATGGTCGCGTCGGGCCGCAACGTGCTGCTCGACGCGTGGTGGGTCGCGACGCTGCCCGGCATCGCCATCCTGCTCGTGAGCCTCGCGTTCAACCTGCTCGGCGACGGGCTGCGCGACGTCTTCGATCCCCGCCATGGAGCATGACATGCCGATGAATTCCACCACCACCGCGCCCGCACCGCTCTGCGAGATCGACGGCCTGAAAATCGGCTTTCGCGGACACGACGGCGTCGTCACCGACGCGGTGCGCGACCTGTCGCTGACGCTCGCGCCCGGCGAACGGCTCGGCATCGTCGGCGAATCGGGCTCCGGCAAGTCGCTGACGGGCCGCGCGCTGCTCGGCCTGCTGCCCGAAGCCGCGCGCTGGTCGGCCCGCACGATGCGCTTCGCGGGCCAGGACCTGCTCGCGATGTCCGCGAGCGAGCGCCGACGCCTGTGCGGCAGCCAGATGGGGATGATCCTGCAGGATCCGAAGTATTCGCTGAACCCGGTGATGACCGTCGCGAAGCAGATGGGCGAAGCGTTCCGGCGGCACGAGCCGGGCTTGCGCGGCCGCGCGCTGCGCGAGCGGATCGTCGACGCGCTCGCGGCCGTGCAGATCCGCGACCCGGCGCGCGTCGCCGATGCGTATCCGCACGAGCTGTCGGGCGGCATGGGCCAGCGCGTGATGATCGCGATGATGGTGTCGACGGGCCCGCGCCTGCTGATCGCCGACGAGCCGACCTCCGCGCTCGACGTCGCGGTGTCGATGCAGGTGCTCGCGGTGCTCGACGCGATGATCGCGCGGCACAACACGGGCCTGATGTTCGTCAGCCACGACCTGCCGCTCGTGATGTCGTTCTGCGATCGCGTCGCGGTGATGTATGCGGGGCGCGTGGTCGAAACCTGCGCCGCGCGCGACCTGCGCGATGCGACGCACCCCTACACGCGCGGGCTGCTCGCGGCGAACCCGCCGCTCGCGAACCCGCCCGACGAACTGCCGGTGCTGCGGCGCGATCCGGCGTGGCTCGACGCCGCTGCGCCCGCGCCGACCTATCCCATACCGCAGGAGGCCGCACGATGATCGACGTCGATCACGTATCGATCCGTTTCCCGACCCGCACGGGTCATGTCGACGCCGTGCGCGATGCCAGCTTCGCGGTACGCGACGGCGAGGTGTTCGGGCTCGTCGGCGAATCGGGCTCCGGCAAGTCGACGCTGCTGCGCGCGCTGACCGGCCTCGTGCCGCTCGCGGGCGGCAGCCTGTCGATCGACGGACGGCCCGTCGGCGGCACGCCCGACCGCGCATTTCGCCGCCACGTGCAGATGGTGTTCCAGGATCCGTACGCATCGCTGCATCCGCGCTTCACGGTCGACCAGACGCTGCGCGAGCCGCTGTCGATCCACGCGATCGACGACGCCGACGCGCGCATCGCCCGCGCGCTGTCCGAAGTCGGGCTCGGCCCGTCGTTCCGCTTCCGCTATCCGCACCAGCTGTCGGGCGGCCAGCGCCAGCGTGTCGCGATCGCGCGCGCGCTGATCGTCGAGCCGCGCGTGCTGCTGCTCGACGAGCCGACGTCCGCGCTCGACGTGTCGGTGCAGGCCGAAATCCTGAACCTGCTGCGCCGCCTGCATCGCGAACGCAACCTGACGATGATCCTCGTGAGCCACAACCTCGCGGTGATCGGCTTCCTGTGCCAGCGCGTCGCGGTGATGCAGCATGGCGAGATCGTCGAACAGCTGCGGATCGAGGACGTGCGCACCGGACAGGTCACACGCGACTACACGCGCACGCTGCTGCGCGCGACCGAAGGCTACCGCCGCCTCGATCCGGTCGTCTGACATGAGTGCGACGCGCGGGCGTGCGATACTCGGCACCCCGTGCGTCGGTGCGCCAGTGCACCGGCGCGCCCGCCGAATGGAACCCTCGCGCGCCGCGCGGGTCCATTTCCTTTCGTCAACAGCTCAACAGCTATAGGGAGGCGTTCATGCTGCAATTCATCGAAACCCTGGTGGTCGGGCTCATCGTCGGCCTCCTCGCCCGTGCGCTCAAGCCCGGCGACGACAAAATGGGCATCCTGATGACCATCGTGCTCGGCGTCGTCGGCTCGCTCGTCGCGGGCTACGTCGGCCGCGCTGCCGGCTGGTATGCGCCGGGCCAGGGCGCCGGCTGGATCGCGTCGATCATCGGCGCGATCGTGCTGCTCGTGATCGTCGGCGCGGTGCGCAAGCGCGCGGGCTGACCGCCGCATCGCCCGCGTCGATGCAGAACGGCCGCTCGTCACACGAGCGGCCGTTTTTCTTTCTGCACCCTGCAATTCGCACCCTCGTCGAATCGTTGAGTTCTCAACGATTCACCCGCACAACCGCTGTCCGTTGACCGGATTGCCGCGACCTTACGCCATCGGCAATACCCTGACTTGCCGCCGCACAAATTTGAGATAAATTGATTGGAGGAATACGGCGTCATTTGCTCGTTGCCGATATTTCCCGTTCTTTCATTCAAGAGGTCCAATGGAATTGCCGTTTACGCATACAGCATCGCAGCGTTGACGGACTGCCATTCGAGCGGCCCCGCTGCGACGCGCTTCCTCTCTGGAGCCTGTCATGAAGCATCGCCTGTTTGCCGCCTCGTTTGCCCTGGCTGCCTCGCTTCTGGCGTCGTCCTCGTCTTTTGCCGCCGGCGCGTCCGGCATCATCCACTTCACCGGCATGATCGTCGAGCCGCCGTGCTCGTTCGTACTCGACACGGCCGACGCCGCGCACGCGCACGTGCGCCCCGACTGCCCGCGCCCGGCGAGCGGGCGAGTCGCGTTCGTCGACGCGGCCAGCCTGCGCACGATCAGGACCACGACCTTTACGCAGGCCTCCCGCGCAATCGTTTTACCTGAGCGTGCGGGCAACGCGCATGCGCCGATGATCGCCGTCGTGACGTACCAGTAGCGCCTGCTGCCGGAGACGCCGTGCGTCAGTCGCGATGGCAGGCGATCCAGTCGCTGAACGCGCGGATCTTCTGCTGGCTGCCGATGCTCTCCGGATAGACGAAGAAATAGCGGGCGCCGGTCTCGAGCACGATGTCGAACGGCCGTTCGAGCCGGCGCGCTGCGACGTCGTCGTCGACGAGCGTCACGTCGCCGATCGCGACGCCGAAGCCCTGCATCGCCGCGTTCGTCGCGAGATCGAGCGTGTCGAAGGTCGGCCCGCGCTCCGCGTCGACGGCGCGCTCGCCCGCGTGATCGAGCCACGCGCGCCAGTCGCGGTGGTCACGCGTCGGATGCAGCAGCGTATGGTGCGCGAGATCGCCGACCGCATCGAGCGGCACGGCCTGCCGCAGTTCGGGCGCGCACACCGGCGTCAAGCGCTCGTCGAACAGCGGCAGCGCGAACACGCCGGCGCCCGGCGACGTACCGTAGACGACCGCCGCATCGAACGGCTCGGTCGAAAAATCGACGACGTGCTGCCACGCGGTCGTGATCTGCACGTGGAGCTCGGGATGCTCGCCCTGGAAGCGCATGATGCGCGGCAGCATCCAGCGCATCACGCAAGTCGGCACCTTCAGCGCGAGATCGGTGCGCTGCCGCGTGAGCTTCATCGAGATGTCCTCGATCCGCGCGAAGCTCTCGTTGACCACCGGCAGCAATTGCTCGCCCTCCGCCGTCAGCGTGAGGCCCTTCGCGTGCCGCTTGAACAGCGGGAAGCCGTAATGCGCCTCGAGTGTCTGGATCTGCCGGCTTACCGCGCCCTGCGTGAGGCACAGCTGCTCGGCCGCGCGCGTGAAGCTGCGGTGGCGGGCCACTGTCGAGAAGATCTGCAGCGCGTGCAGGGGTGGAAGTCGGCGCATGACGAAGGGGTAGACGGATCGATCGCACCCAACGACGGCGCGGCAAGACCGCGCGCCGACACCGGCGCGCGCTGATCGACACGATAAGCCAAACGCCGGCTTTACGCGAGGTGCACCGGACGTTCAGGCCGTGGCGGCGAGCGCGCCCGTCGCGATGCGCGCCGCCGACGCGACGACGTCCGCACGTGCCGCCGCGTCGGCACGTGGCTGCGTGAACGACACGGCCAACACGATCGGCGCGCGCGACGGCGGCCACAGCACCGCGACGTCGGTCGTCGTGCCGTAGCCGCCGGTGCCGGTTTTGTCAGCGATGCGCCAGCCCGGCGGCACGCCGGCCGCGATTCCGGTCGCGCCGCGCGCGCCGCCGGTCATCCATTCCGTGAGCTGCGCACGCTGCGGCTCGCGCAGCGTGTCGCCGAGCAGCAACCGCTGCAGCGTGTCGACCATCGCGACCGGTGTCGACGTATCGCGCTCGTCGCGCGGCGCCGCCTGGTTCAGTTCGGGTTCCCAGCGGTCGAGCCGGAACGCGGTGTCGCCGCTTTCGTGCGCGAACGATGTGACGGCCTGCGGACCGCCGAGCACGCCCATCAGCAGGTTCCCCGCGCCCTTGTCGCCCGACTGCAGCATCGCCGTGCAAAGCTGCGCGATCGTCATCCCCGTGTCGACGTGGCTTTCCGTCACCGGCGAGCCGGCCACGACTTCATAGCGGCGATACAGGATGCGGCGCGGCAGCAGCGACGCGTCGAGCGAGCCGCGCGCGAGTATCGCGGCGGCGGCGACGACCGCATAGGTGCCGCACAGCGGGAAGCGCTCGCGCGCGTGATGCGCGATGCGCGTGCCGCTCGACGTATCGAGTGCGGCGACGCCGAGCCGGCCGTTCGACGCTTTTTCGAGCGCGGCGAGTTCGGCCTGGGCGGCATGTGCGCGGCCCTGGTCGGCGACGGGTGCCGACGAGCACGCGGCGACGAACGGCGCGGCGACGGCGGCGAGCAACAGCGAGCGGCGTGTCGGAGAGTGTTCCATGGATGAAGGGTGTTCTGTCGGAAACGGTGGCACGGAGCAACGCACGTGCGCATCGACGATGCACACGCATTCACGCCGACGGCCGGCTCGCGACGGCATACGCCGCACATCCCCGAAGACGTCCGTCGGCCCCGCATGCGGCAAGCCGCACATGAACAGGCCCTAGCGTAGCAGCGAGCGCGGCCGCGTTCCAGCGGCGCGGCCTGCATCAGCCTTGCGACGAAGGCAGGTACGGCATCGGATTGACGGGCTTGCCGTCGCGCCGCACCTCGAACAGCAGCGCGACACGCGAGTTGTCGAGGTCGCCCATCTCGGCGATCTCGTCGCCCCGGCGCACGATGTCGCCGGTCTTCACGAGCAGCTTGCGGTTGTGCGCATAGGCCGTGAGGAAATCCGCGTTGTGCTGGACGATGATCAGCGTGCCGTAATCGTTCAGGCCGCTACCCGCATACATCACGCGGCCGTCGGCCGCCGCGCGAACCGGGTCGCCCGGCCGGCCGGCGATCTGGATGCCGCGGTTCTGCCCCGGCCGGAACGCGTCGACGATCTGGCCGCGCGCGGGCCACGTGAGCGCCACCGCACCCGCGTGCTGCCGGGTTTCCTTCACGACCTGCCGGTCGCTCGCCGTCGACGCGCTCGCCTGCGCGGCGCCCGCCGCATTGCTCGCGGCGGCCGATGCGCTGCCATTCGCGCCCGGTGCCTGTAACGGCTGCAACGGCTGCAACGGCTGCTGGCGAACGATGCGGAGCACCTGTCCCATGCGCAGCCTGCCGCGCCCCGCGAGCTTGTTCCAGGTGCGCAGGTCGGCGACGCTGCAGCCGTTCGCGGACGCGATGCCCGACAGCGTGTCGCCGCGTTTCACCACGTACTTCTGCGCGACGAAAATGGGGGCGGGCGTGGCCGCCTGTGCGGCGGCGGGTTGCCCCGACGGCGATCCCGCCAGCGTGTCGCTCGGCGGGACGGACTGCGTGCCGGCACAACCGGCCATGACGAGCACCGCCGCCAAGCCGGACAGCCACGCCGACTTGCGGCAAATCTCGCGCTGTTTCATGGACGATCGACTCCGGTTTGACAATCTTTCAAGCATCTCAAAAACGGAACGGCCGACGTGTAACCGGATGCAAACAATCATGACAAACGATCACGAACCGGGCGCCGGCGGACACTCGTTACCGGTAATACGGTCGATTTCGGGAAAACTTGACGGTTTCTGGCGCGCGATGCGGAAGAAATTTCGCGATGCGCCGAAATTTCGAATGGCTTTCAATATCCTTATGACCGCATCGGACAATCGATGCGGCTGCGATGGGCGCCCGCTCAGCGCAGCCAGTCGACCAGCTCCGCGCAGGCCCACGCGAGCCCGATGCACAGGAACAGCAGGTGCAACGCGATCTTGAACGACACACCCCACGACGAATCGACCCGCATGACAGTCTCCCCCGGTTGATATGCGGCCATCATCCGGCATCGATCCCGCCCCGAAAATGCGGAACCGGCGAACGAGGTCTCAGGCCCAGCCTGAGACCGGCGCGGCGGTTCCTGCTAACTTATCGGCCATATCCATCCTCACGCGCCCTCACCCCGCCATGCGATTCGACCTGACCGACCTGCGGCTCTTCCTGAACATCTGCGAGGCCGGCACGATCACGGGCGGCGCCGAGCGCACGCACATCACGCTGCAGGCAGCAAGCGAGCGCATTCGCGGGATGGAGGACGAACTCGGCGTGCCACTGCTGCACCGGAGCAAGTCCGGCGCGCAGGTGACCGACGCCGGCCTCGCGCTCGAGCATCACGCGCGCACGGTGCTGCAGCAGATCGACCACATGCGCGGCGAACTGCAGCAATACGGCCAGGGGCTGCGCGGGCATATCCGCCTGCTCTGCAACACGGCGTCGCTGAGCGAATACCTGCCCGACGCGCTCGCCGCGTATCTGCCGCATCATCCGAAACTGTCGATCAGCGTCGAGGAGCGCTCGAGCCAGGAAATCGTGCACGCGATCCGCAACAAGACGGCCGAGGTCGGCATCGTCGCCGATTCGGTCGGGCTCGGCGGGCTCGAGCAGAAGCCATTCCGCGAGGATTGGCTGATCGCGGTCGTGCCGGCCGGGCATCCGCTCGCCGCGCGCGACAAGGTCGCGTTCGACGAGATCGCCGACGCGGATTTCATCGGGCTGACCGACGGCAGCGCGCTGCAGGTCCATCTCGGGGAGCAGGCGCGTGCGCTCGGCAAGCGGATCCGCTACCGTGTGCAGCTGAAGAGTTTCGATGCGATCTGCCGCGTGATCGAAAGCGGCGTGGGGATCGGCATCGTGTCGCGCCATGCGGCCGAGCGCGCGATGCAGACGATGGACGTGCGGCTCGTCGAGCTGTCCGACGCGTGGAGCCACCGCAAGCTGACGCTCTGCGCACGATCGTTCGATGCACTGCCCAAATATACGCAGGCGTTCGTGTCGTATCTGTCGGGCGAAACGGCATCGCGCTGAACGCCCGCGCCGTCCGCAACCGCCGGGCGATACACGAGGAGGCACCGCCGTCATGACGACACCTGATCTCGCCACGCACTACCGCGCCTACATCGACTGCCTGAACCGCCAGGACTGGCCGGCGCTCGGCCAGTACGTCGCCGACAACGTGATCCACAACGACCGGCCGCTCGGCCTGGCCGGCTACCGCGCGATGCTGGAGCAGGATTTCCGCGACATTCCGGATCTCCGATTCGAGATCCGGCTGCTGGTGTGCGAACCGCCGCGCGTCGCATGCCGGCTTCGCTTCGCGTGTGCGCCGAAAGGGACGTTCATGGGGCTCGCCGTCGACGGCACGCGCGTCACGTTCGCCGAGAACGTCATCTACGAATTTCACGACGGCAAGATCCGGCAGGTCTGGTCGGTGATAGACAAGGCGGCGATCGAAGCGCAGCTCTAGCATCGCCGCGGGGCGGCCGCCGGACAGGATCGACAGCCGATATCCGGCTTGATTCGGTTCTTAAGGGTAACGTTTTCCATCATATCTCGTCGGAAGCGCGCCACACGCGCACCTTTCCAACGCTGCCGTCTCTGCCGATATGTCATCGCTGCGCCGCAGCGAAAACAATAACAAATCGCAGAAATTCCTGCACTAACACTCCACACTCACCACATCTTCTGTTTCGGCCATCCGGGTTTTCACCGGCGTCTCCAGCGTGAAAGCGCATTGACATCGAAGCAATCGATGCCTAAATTTGGAAAACGTTTTCCCTCACCTTCAGCGCGGCGCCTCCGTGGCCCGCGCAGGGAGAACGCTTGCCTGCTCGAGTTGCGATTCAAGCCTTCATCACTATTCGAAAACCTGGAGACACGATACATATGCGCAGCAGATTCGCGCTCGGCGCCGCGCTCAGCGCCTTTTCCGTCCTGTTCGTCAGCGCATGCGGCGGCAACGACGTGACCGCCCCGCCACCCTCGTCGCCCCCGCCGTCGACACCGGCGCTCGCGCCGAACTCGTTGCAGGCGCTCGTCTACGGCGCACCCGACACCAGCGTGCCGGCGGGCACGAGCATTCCGGTCACGATGATGGGCCAGATGCGCGCGCTGTTCGACCTGATCCGGAAGTCGCCCGACTTCACGCAGGTCGTCATGGATCTCGGCGACGGTTCGCCGGTTCACGTGCTCGACACGAACACCGGCGACAAATTCCTTCCCGGCAAGCTCGCGCTCGGCCTGTCGTACGTCCTGATCGACATGAAGTCGAAGGGCGACCCGCAATACGCGAGCTATCTCGCGACGTACCAGACGATCACGACCGCGATGATGGCGCAGTCGGGCAGCGACTATACGTATGCCAATACGTCATGGGGCGAGTACTACTACCTCGTCGCGCTGAACAACCTGAAGGCGCACGGCATGCTCAACGAGGTCTTCAGCGACGCGATGCTCGCGACGCTGCAGCAACGGCTCACCTTCTGCGACATGTTCGGCCCCGATGCAAGCGGCAAGACCAGCACCTGCCCGGCCGCCGGCACGCCGATCGACATCGCATCGCTCAACACCGCGCAGAATTACTATGCGGTGTCCTACGGAATTGCCGGCCTGCGGCAGAAACTCGGCTGGAGCAATCCGTCGTTCTCGTCGGCGACCGATCCGGCCGTCGCGACGATGGGCGCGCGCGATGCGCTGCTCTATACGTTGACGAACCACATCCGCAAGGATTCGTCGGGCGGGTTCTCCGACGAAGCGTCGAACACGCACACGACCTATTACGACCAGGCGCGCTACGACCGCTACAGCACGCTGCTGATCGGCGAAGTGACCGAGCGCACATTCGAGATGGGCAACGAGGCGAACCTCACGCCGGAACTGAAGGGCTATCTGCGCAAGTCGGTCGACCTGATCCTGCCGCAGCTGAACGCCGACGGCCAGGGCTTCGACTACGGCCGTTCGATCGGCCCGTACGGCGATTCCGCGTTCATGGAGATCCTGACGGCAGCGGCCAATGCGGGCGTGCTGACCGATCAGGAAAAGCAGATTGCGTACGCGTTCATCTACCGGGCCGCGCGTCGCTTCGACACGTACTGGTACGACCCGTCGCTGCCGACGCCGTCGGTGAACATGTGGGTCAAGGGTCGCGGCACGGACGCCTATCGCGGCAAGCCGCGCGTGATGGGCGAGAATTTCAGCCTGCTGCACCAGTACCTTTACGTGAACGCGTGGTGGAACAAGCTCGGCTTCGGCGGCAAGGCGCCGATGGACGATGCGGCCTACGATGCGTGGCTCGACGCTCTGCCGCGCTACACGCTCACCTGGTACAACCAGCCCGGCGATACCGCGCATCCGTACAACGCGGCACTGCTCACCGTGCGCGACGGCCGCCGCGTGATCAACCTGAATCTCAGCCAGGCGCCCGACTACAACTCGTTCACGCCGTACTACCCGGTGCCGTTCTCCGACAAGCTGATCTACGGGACGACCGATCAGGGCTATGCACTGCTGGTGCCGCAGGTGTCGTACAACGGGAAGACCTACGTTCCCGTCACGTATTACAAGAACCTCAACGTGCAGCAGGCCAACGGGCAGGTGGTCGTGTCGTTCGACACGGCGAAGTTCCGTCTCGCATCGAAGAACGCGGCGTACACGACGGATCTCGACCTGCAGGTGCATACCGTGCTGACGTTCGCGCACGGCACGATCTCGCGCAGCGACACGCTTGCTTCGGGCACGCTCGCCGGCAACCTGTCGGTCGAGACGGACTTCGCGTCGTTCGCGGACTTCGCGTCCACGCAAGCAAACGGCGACGGCACGTCGGTGACGTACGCGAACAGCGCCGCGACCGGCTATGCGGCGTCCGGGTTCGACACCTGCGGGTTGTCCGCCTTCGACACGGTCAACGGCGCGACGAACCCGCTGTCGACGACGCCGATCGGCCAGCTGCACTCGAACTTCGCGTGCAAGACCGCGCCGTTCGCGCTCGGTGCGGGCGTCACCCGCACGTTCGGGTGGACGCTGAAGTACGCCGATCCGGCCTGAGCGGCATGGCCACCGCTCCGTGAGTGTCCTCGAAGCCGGCGCTCGAAACCGGCTTCGGGGCATTCACGCCCGGCGCGCATGGCGCGTGTCGGCGATGCGCGCTCACGGCCACACCGAAGCGGCCATGTAGCCGCCGAGCGCGGTCATCCCGACGAAGAAGCAGCGCTTGAAGGCCCTCTCGCTCATCACGCGCCGCGCATATTGCCCGCCGATCATCCCCGCGAGTGCCGGCACGAGCGCCAGCGCCGATACGCCGAGATCGACCGTCTGCAGCGCGCCCGTCACGCGCAACTGCAGCCCGAGCGCGATCGTCGACGCGGTAAACGAGAGCCCAAGCGCCTGGATCAGGTCGTCCTTCGACAGCCGCAGCGCCTGCAGGTACGGCACGGCCGGCACGACGAATACGCCGGTCGCGGCCGTCACGACGCCCGTCAGATAGCCGATCGCCGCCGACAGCCACTTTTCGTGTCGGCCCGGCGCGGGCAATCGCGCGGCGGCGAGCCCCCAGCAGCCGTACGCGACCAGCACGACGCCAAGTGCCGCGTGGGTCCACGCACTGCCGCCCGCGAGCGCGGGCAGCCCGCCCGTCAACGTGCCGATCGTCAGCCCGGCGAGCAGCGGCCACAGACGCCGCAGCAACGGCCCGAACGACGGGCCGAGCCACAGCTGCCACACATTGGTGATGAACGACGGCACGAGCAGCAGGCTCGCGGCGGCCGACGGCGGCATCGCGAGCGTCAGCAGCCCCATCGCGATCGTCGGCAGCCCGAGGCCGATCATGCCCTTGACCGCACCGGCCAGCAGAAAGACCAGCACGATGATCGTCAGCGTATGGGTTTGCATGGAGGCCGTTCCGTCCGGTTGAAGACGGCGCCGATGATGAACCACCGTCACGCCGCCGGCCATCTGGCTTTGCCTGAGGCTGGCTCGGGCCCACCCGGCGGGCCGCGTCGCGTCATCATCCCCGCCATGCCCGCCGTTCAGGCTCCGTGCGTCGGCCCCCGGCCATGCTCGCTGTCGAGGTGCGCCATCTGGGGTGCCGGATAACGCTCGCCGGCAGCCGCCCCGGCGGGAACCGCCGTTTCGATGCGAGCCAGATCGCTGACCGTTAGTTGCAACTTGGGCGCCTGCAACGCGTCCTGGAGTTGCGTGCGCTTGCGCGCGCCGACCAGCGGCACGATGTCGTCGCCGCGCGACAGCGCCCATGCGATCGCGATCTGCGCCGGGTTGCTGCCCTTTTCGTCTGCAATCGCGCGCAGTGCGTCGACCAGCGCGAGATTGTGCGCGAGGTTCTCGCCCTGAAAGCGCGGGCTGGCCGCGCGGAAGTCGCGCTCACCCTGCCGCGCCGCGCTCCAGCCGCCGCCGAGCAGCCCGCGCGACAGCACGCCGTAGGCCGTCACGCCGATCCCGAGTTCGCGACACACGGGCAGGATGTCCGCCTCGATCCCGCGCGACAGCAGCGAGTACTCGATTTGCAGGTCGGCGATCGGCGCGACGGCCGCCGCACGGCGGATCGTGTCGGCCCCCACCTCCGACAGGCCGATATGGCGCACATGACCGGCCTTCACGAGATCGGCGATCGCGCCAACCGTCTCCTCGATCGGCACCGCCGGATCGACGCGCGCCGGCCGGTAGATGTCGATGTAGTCGGTGCCGAGCCGCTTCAGCGAATACGCGACGAAATTGCGGATCGCCTGCGGCCGCGCGTCGTAGCCGACGAACGCGCCGGCCGGGTCGCGCAGCGCGCCGAATTTCACGCTGATCAGCACCTGGTCGCGCGTGCGGCCGCGCAGCGCGTCGCGGATCAGCATCTCGTTGTCGCCCATCCCGTAGAAGTCGCCCGTATCGAGCAGCGTGATCCCGTTGTCGAGCGCCGCGTGCAGCGTCGCGATGCTTTCGTCGCGATCCGCCGGCCCGTAGAGATCCGACATCCCCATGCAGCCGAGCCCGATCGCCGACACCTGCGGGCCCGTGCGGCCCAACTGACGCTTGTCCATATCCGTTTCCTTGCGGTGGTGAGTGAATGAACCGGATTCTGGACGCATCGCGGCGCGCGATAAACGCGAAACGCCCAACCAAATCATTCGACGCTGATTAACAATGGAGCCTGTCCCAATTCGCCCAGGTTCCCGCTCCGCATGGACCATCTGCAAGCAATGCGCATTTTTGCGCGCGTCGCCCACCTCGGCAGCTTCACGAAAGCGGCCGAGCAGCTGCAATTGCCGCGCCCGACGGTCAGCAACGCCGTCCAGTATCTGGAAAAACACCTGCGGGTGCGCCTGCTGCAGCGAACCACCCGGCGCGTCGCGCTGACCGCCGAGGGCGCCACCTATTACGAGCGCTGCACGCGGCTGCTGGCCGATCTGGACGATGCCGAGACGCTGTTCGACGACACCGGCGCCGCGCCGCGCGGCGTGATCCGCGTCGACCTGCCCGAACGCTTCGCCCTGAACAAGGTGATTCCGGCGCTGCCGGATTTCCACGCGCGCTATCCCGAGCTGCGCGTCGTGCTGAGCACGACCGACCGCTTCGTCGATCTCGTCTCCGACGGCATCGACTGCGCGGTGCGGGTCGGCGTGCTGTCCGACACGTCGCTGGTCGCGCGCCGCGTCGGCGTGATGGCGCAGATCAACTGCGCGTCGCCCGCGTATCTTGCGCGATACGGCACGCCGCGCTCGCCGGACGATTTGCCCGACCATGTCGCGGTCGGCTATCTCTCGAGCCGCACGGGCCGTGAGCTGGACTGGGAATATGCGGACATGGATTCGGGCGCGCTGCAGACGGTGAAGATGCGCAGCGTGGTCGCGGTGAACAGCTCGCAGGCGTATCTCGCGTGCTGCATCGCAGGCCTGGGGCTGATCCAGGTGCCGCGCGACGGGCTCGCGCCGCTGCTCGAGGACGGCTCGCTGGTCGAGGTGCTGCCGGAATGGCATGCCGCGCCGCTGCCGGTGTCGGTCATGTTTCCGAACGGCCGGCATCTGGCGCCGCGCGTGCGGATCTTCGTCGACTGGCTCGCGCAAACGCTCGACGACACGCACCGGCCAGCTTGACGAAAGCCGGCGCCGGGGCCATCCGCCCCCGGGCGCCGGCAGGTCGACCTCAGAACTTGTGGCGGATCGCGGCGCGCACCGCGAACTGGTTCGCCGACGACGACGGGCCGTCCGTCCCGACCACGTAGCCGCCATCGGCCGCGGTGCCGGTCTTGTCGCCGGCGACCTTCTGCCATGCACCCTGCAGGTAGACGTCGGTGCGCTTGGACAGGCTGTAGTCGGCCATCAGCCCGACGGTGTGGTACTTCGGCTTGAACGAACCGGCCGCGGCGTCGAACTTGCCGTCCGTGAACACGTACTGCGCGCCGAGATAGAAATCGGACGTGAGCTGATACTTGCCGTTGATCTCGAAGTTCTGGAACTTGGTCGCGGTCAGCCCGAGGCCCGAGAACGTCGACGCCGGCAGGTAGACGGTCGACACCGGGTTCTTCACGTCGGTCTTCGTATAGACGAAGCCGACCGTCGCCGGGCCGAACGTGTAGTTGATGCCGCCGCCGAAGATGCGCAGGCGGTCGGCGACGAAGTTCGCATCGTCGGCCGCGATCGCGCCCGCGTTGCCGACGCCCGGGCTGTTCGCCTGCAGGTAGGCAGCCGCGACCTGCAGCCCGGCCAGCGAATACTGCGTGCCGATGCTGTACTGGCGGTTGGTCGAGAAGCCCGTGCTGTTGCTGAAGCTGTAGGTGCCGCCGAACGACAGCCCGTTCCAGTCGGGGCTCGCATACTTGACCGTGTTGTTGACGCGGAACGAGTTGTCCGTGTTGTCGTTGTCGAACGGGTGCGAGAACAGCGTGCCGCCCCAGTTGCCGTTCGCGGTCAGCGGCGCGAGATAGTCGACGACTGAATCGTACTGGCGGCCGAAGGTCAGCGTGCCGAAGCGCGACGCGCTCAGCCCGACGAACGCCTGGCGGCCGAACATCCGGCCGCCCTGATTGAACCGGCCATTGTTCACGTCGAAGCCGTTTTCCAGCGTGAAGATCGCCTTCAACCCGCCGCCCAGGTCCTCGCTGCCCTTCAGGCCCCAGCGGCTGCCCTGCGCGTAGCCGCTCGCGAGCTGGTAATTCGTTTTTCCGACCCCGCCTACGTTCACGTTGTTCGTGTAGTTGAAGCCCTCGTCGATCAGGCCGTACAGCGTCACGCTGTCCTGCGCGAAGGCCGGCGCGGCAAAAGCGGCCAGCGCGGCGGCAAAAATGACGTGCTTCTTCATGACGAATCTCCGGAGCCGGGTGCCGGGCAGGCCATGCGCCCGGCGATTGTTTGGTCTGTTTTATAGAGGTGGCCCGCAGGGCGGACTGCGCGGTGTGCAGCCGCGCGTACAAAATGGTGTCACGTCGCAAACCGCCCGTCCATATGGGCGTGGGGCCGGCACGCAAAGCGTTGCGCTCGTCCAACTTGCCCTATCCTCGTCATGGCCTGACCAGGCTTGTCGGTAACGGCTGGCCGGCCCACCATCCGCGTAAACCCGGACGACGTCACATCGGTGGCACAATGCGCATCCGTTCGTCATTTCTTCACGAAGTCATGCTTCACCCCGATTCATGCGCGGCGGGTGCCGGCCGCGCACGCGGCGCGCGCCGGGAGGCGGCCCGATGACCGCCGCCGCCCGGGCCGGCCGCTACGCCGAGCTCGATTTCTTCCGCGGCCTCGTGCTGCTGGTGATCGTCGTCGACCACATCGGCGGCAGCATTCTGTCGCGCGTGACGCTCCATGCGTACGCGCTGTGCGATGCGGCCGAGGTGTTCGTGTTCCTCGGCGGTTTCGCGACCGCCATCGCGTACAACTCGCTCGCCGAGCGCCACGACGAGGCTGCCGCGCGCCAGCGTTTCATCCGCCGTGCCTTCGAGATCTACCGTGCTTTCCTCGTGACGGCCGGCCTGATGCTGCTCATCACCGCCGTGCTGAACGCATTCTCGATCGACGGCCCGAACATGCCGACCAACGATCTCGACGGCCTGCTCCACAAGCCGCTCGCCGCGCTGCGCGACATCCTGCTGTTCCGCCGCCAGCCGTATCTCGCGTCGGTGCTGCCGATGTATGCGTTCTTCGCGCTGCTCGTGCCGCTCGCGCTGCCGCTCGCGCGCACGCAGCCGTGGTTGATGCTCGCATTCAGCGGCTCGCTCTGGTACGCGGCGCCGCACGTCGCGCGCTTCTTGCCGACCGTCGAAGGCGCGCCGTGGGACTTCAATCCGTTCGCGTGGCAGTTCCTGTTCGTGCTCGGCGTGATCGCCCGCTGCCAGCCCGTCTACCAGACGCTCGCACCGAAACCGCAGGGCTGGCTGCTGACGGCCGTGTCGCTCGCGATCGTCGCGGCCGGCGCGTACTACCGGCTGCGCATCGAGCCGTTCCCGACCGACCCGTCGATCAAGCAGAATCTCGGCGCGCTGCGGCTCGCGAACTTCCTCGCGATCGCGTGGCTCGCGGCCAAGCTCGTGCACCTCGGGTGGATGAAGAAGGTCGCGCATGCAATGCCGTGGATCGGCACGATCGGCCGCCAGGGGCTGCTGTGCTTCGTCGCCGGCACCGGCATCTCGCTCGCGGTCGACTCGCTGCTGTACCAGGCGACCGAAGGCTATCTGAACGTGCCGCTCGGCCTGACCGCCGACGTCGTCGCGATGGGCCTGCTGTATCTCGTCGCGAAGCTCTATGCGCCGCTCGTGTCGCGGCTGCCGTTCCCGTTCCGTCCGCGGTGATGATGCGCCGCGCCGTCATGCGCCGCTGCTACGATAGCGGGCGCCTCTCCTGAAACGGTTCACCATGCGCCGACTCGCCCTTCCGTTCGCCGCCGCCCTGATCGCCGGTGCCATCGCCACCGCCCACGCCACGCCGGGCGGGCCCGCGGTTTCGCCGGCGTCGTCCGCGCCCGCGGCCGCGACCGTCCCGCCCGCAACGATCGCGGCGGCCGCCCAGGAACCCTCGGTCAATCCGGGCAGCAGCGTCGTGCTGCGCGCGTTCCGGTCGGCATCGCTGAAGCGCGACTGGTCTTACACGGTCTACCTCCCGCCAGGCTACAACCCGGAAGGCGCGCGCTATCCGGTGCTGTACCTGCTGCACGGCAACGCCGGCAACGCAAACGACTGGATCACGCAGGGCCGGCTGCAGGCCACCGCCGACACGCTGATCGAGCGCCGCGAGATTCCGCCCGTCGTGATCGTGATGCCGCAAGGCGGCACCGACTGGTACGTCGACCGCAAGGAGAAGATGCAGAGCGCGTTCCTCAACGACCTGCTGCCTGAAGTCGAAGCGCACTTCGCGGTGTCGAACCAGCGCGCGGGCCGCGCGATCGGCGGTGTGTCGATGGGCGGCTTCGGCGCGCTGCGTTTCTCGCTGCTCGAGCCGGGCCTGTTCTGCGGCGCGATGCTGCTGAGCCCCGCGATCTACGCGAACGAGCCGCCGCTCAATTCCGCCGCACGTTATGTCGGCGTGTTCGGCGACCGGCAGTTCGACCCGCGCGTGTGGCACGAGCTGAACTACCCGGCGCTGATGCGCGGCTATTTCGCGCGCAACTGGCGGGTGCCGATGTTCATCGCGGCGGGCGACGACGACCTGACGATCCAGGCCGAATCGAGCGTGCTGTACACGCACCTGCGCCGCGCGCAGAACCCGGCGGAACTGCGCATCGTCGACGGCGGGCACACGTGGGAAGTGTGGCGCGGGCTGCTCGGACAGGGGTTGAAGTACGCACTGGAATGCGTGAAATGATGCGGGCCCGAGCGCGGCCCCGCCGTGGCGGGCGGTATGCGCGCGCCGCCGGCCGCCTTGCTTGCGTCAGACTTCCGCAGCGATCGTCCTTGCCATCCGCAGCGCCAGCGCATACCCGGTCAGCGTCGGATTGACCACCGACGAACTCGGATGCACCGCCGTGCTCGCGATGAACAGGTTCGGGTGATCGTGCGTACGGCAATCGCGGTCGACGACCGAATCGGCCGGATCGCTGCCCATGATCGTCGTGCCCATGATGTGCGAACTCGGCACCCACGCATGGATGTCGTTCACGATCTCGGTCGCACCGAACACCTGCTGGAAATCGCGGTAGTCGTCGAGCACTTGCGATGCCGCGCGCAACGCGTAGTCGTACACGTCGTAGTCGGTGCGCGGCGTCGGCAGCCCGAGCGCATCCTTGCGATCGCTCAGCGTCACGCGGTTGCGCGGGTCGGGCAGGATCTCGACGTAGCTGGCGATCTTCAGATAGCGCGCCGCGTCGTGACGAATCCGCGCATCGAGCGCGTCGCCGACGACACCTTGCGCGATCAGCCGCCGCGTGACGACCTCGTTGGGCACCGTGTTGTCGAGGAAATGCCGGATCGCGCCGTGTTCGCGGCGAAACGCGCCGTCGCGCCGCGTGTTGATGCTGCCCTGCTGCGTCGGGCCGCGCCCGGCCCACACCGGCTCGCGCGCGAGCATCGCGATCGCGCGGCCGGTGTGTCCCATCATGTTGCGGCCGACCTGGTCCGACGAATTCGCGACGCCCGACATCAGCAGCAGCTTCGGAATCTCGACGCCATGCGCCGCGAGCACGAAGGTCCGCGCCGTCAGGCGCGTGCTTTTGCCGTCCGGCGTCATGTAATGGATCGCGGCGATCTTGCGATTCTCGCCGCGCTCGATCTTGTAGACGACCGCGTTCGTCAGCAGCCGCGCGCCCTGCGCGACCGCGCGCAGCACCGGGCGATCGCCTGAAAATTGCGCACCGATCGGGCAGATCGGCGCGCAGTTGTTGTTGCCGGCGCAGGTCGGTCGGCCCTCGTAGGGCCGCGTCGCGCGCGCGTTGGGTTCGTCGACGAAACGATGGCCGATCGTCGCGACCTTGTCCGCGACCTGCTGCGTCAGGTACGACCACGGTTGCTGCCGCATCGGATACGGCTTCGAGCGCGGCGGGAACGGCCCGCCGCCCTGGCCGCTCTGGTCGTCGGTATCCGAGCCCGATACGCCGATCTGCTCTTCGGCGAGCTGGTACCACGGCTCGAGTTCGTCATAACCGATCGGCCAGTCGCGCCCCTGGCCGTAGAGGCTGCGCAGCCGGAAATCGTTCGGCAGCATGCGCCACGTCGCCCCTCCCCAGTGCCACGTGGTGCCGCCGACGAGCCGCAGGAACGACGGCTTCTGCAGCACCGGGCCGACGCTCTCGATGTAGCGATCGGAATAGCGCCCGGTGGACGATTTCGGCGCCCACGGCAGATCCGGATACGGGCCGTTGTAGTCCGACTTGTTGCCGTAGTCGCGGAACGCGCGCACGAGCTCGGCCCGCTTCACCTCCGGCCCCGCCTCGAGCACGATGACGGACTTGCGTTCCTGCGTCAGCGACTGCGCAACGGCGCCGCCCAGGATGCCCGCGCCGATTACGATGACGTCCGCGTCATAGGTACTGCTCATGATTTCGATCCTCGTTCGAAAGGCCGGTCAGCCGGCGTCGGCGGTCGGGCGCGCCGTCCAGTACTCGGGGCGCGCGCGGATGTAGGTCGGAATGACCGTGACGTCGGCGGTCGGCTCGAACATCAGCGCGGTTTCGTAGCCGACCATGCGCGCCTGCCCGCCATGGCCGACGCTGCCCGTGTAGAAGGCCTCGATGATGGCCAGCGCGGTGGTGCGCAACTCGGGGGCCGCGACGCCGAGCGTGCGCACGAGCGCGTCGAGCGGCTGCGTGCCCATGTCGATCGCGACGGCGAGCGCGCGCAGCCGCGCGGGAAATTCGCGGTCCTGCGCGACGAGACCGTCGTAGACGGATTGCACATAGCGCGACGGAAGCGTCGAGCGGCGCGTCAGGTAGGCGGCCACACCGGCAAAATCCCGCAGCGGCACGGCCTCCGGCGCAGCCGCTGCGCGGGCGATCAGCATGCCGGCAGGCAGTGCGGCGGCAAGCGCCGCGCCGGCCGACAGCTTCACGAAGCGGCGACGCTGCGCGTTCGCGTCGTCGGTCACGTCGAACTCTTTCATCGCGTGCATCTCCTGTCAGTGGGCGGGGGCCGTGCGGATCTTCGCGACATCCGCCGCGCTCACGCGAGTCTTGCCATTGCCGAACCGGTCGCTCAAGTAGTTCACCAAGGTCGCCACTTCGTCGTCCTTGAGTTCGGTCTGGAACGCTGGCATGAAATAGTGCGTGGCGCCGTTGTTCACGCTCGCGCCATGCATGACCACCTGCAGCAGGTTCGACGCGGTGGCGGTGCCGACCGCGCTGTTGGCGAACAGCGACGGGAAGAATCCGTCTGCCGTGCCGGCGCCCGTCATCCCGTGACAGCTCGCGCAATGATCGAGGTAGAGCGACGCACCGGCCGGCGCCGGGCTTCCCATCGCGGCCGCGGCGCGGACCGCGACGTAGTCGTCGGTCTTGCGCCCCTGCGCGGAACGCGGTGCGATATCGGCGCCCTTCGCCGCCGGCACCGTCGACAAATAGGCGGCGATCGCATTCAGATCGCGGTCGCTCATGCGGCTGAAGCTGTGTTCGACCGCTTCCGCCATCGGGCCGGCCGCCTGCGCCTTGCCCGGCACGTTGCCGGTGCGCAGGTACTGGACGATCTGCGCGGTCGTCCACGTGCCGATGCCCGCGTCGCGGTCGCGCGTGATGTTGAACGCCTGCCAGCCCGCGAGCGGCGCGCCGGCGAGATAGCCGGCGCCGGTTTCGTCGTAGGCCAGTTCCTGCATCCCGATGCCGCGCGGCGTATGACAGGTGCCGCAGTGCGCAGCGCCCTGCACCAGGTAGGCGCCGCGATTCCACTCGGCGTCCCGCCCTTGCTTCGGCACATATGCGCCTTCGCGCAGATACAGCGCGTTCCAGATCTTCAGCGGCCAGCGCATGGTCAGCGGCCACGGGAAATCCGGCCGGCGGTTCGGCTGGTGCACCGGTGCGACGCCGTGCATGAAATACGCGTACAGGTTCGCGATGTCGTCGTCGCTGAACTTCGTGTACGACGGATACGGCATCGCCGGATACAGGTTGCCGCCGTCGCGCCGAAGCCCCTTGCGCAGCACGTTCGCGAATTCCTGCTCCGAGTAGTTGCCGATCCCCGTTTGCTTGTCCGGCGTGATGTTGGTCGAGTAGATGTCGCCCATCGGCAACGGCATCGCGAGGCCGCCCGCGAACGGCTGCCCTCCCTGCACCGTATGGCACGCGACACAGTCGGCCGCGACGGCCAGCGCCTTGCCCGCGGCGACGCGATCCGCGGCCTGCACGGCCGCCGATGCGGGGTCCGTCGCGATGAGGGAAAGCGCGACAAGCGCGAAAAAGCCGGGTAAACGCATGGAAATCGTCCGTGAGAAATCCGGTGAGCAAAGCGGTTTCGGGGAGACTCGCGATACGGCCCTCTATCTTCCGGAGGAATCGCTCGCGTGGTTTGGTCGCACTATATCATCTTCTGTATCGATACACTAAATCGATACAGAATCACCATTCGGATAATAATCGGCGGATGCCGGATCAGCGCCGCCGGATTCCGGAAGACGGTCGAACACCGCGTGGGCGCGGCCGTGCCGATCGGCGTGCCGGGTGAGCCGGCACCGTTTTCAGGGCAGCGGGACGAAAGAATGGCTCGCATGCCGCGCAGGACAAAGTCCGGGCGGCATGCAGCTCAGCGATGCGACGGAAAGTTCGCCCGGGAGACGGCACATGCTGCGCAGCATGGCTGGCGCGCGCGACATTTCGGCTCGCGAAAGCTCCGGTTCAATTCCACGCGTGACGCGCCGGCCGCACCCCGTTCAGGTAGTAGTTGCCGACGAGGTGATACTTCCACCGCACCGGATCGTGCAGCGTGTGCGTGCGCGCATTGCGCCAGTGCCGGTCGAGATTGTGCTCGGCGAGCGTCGACTGCGTGCCGGCCAGCTCGAACAGCTTCTCGCCCGCGAGCAGCGCGATCTCGGTCGTGAGCACCTTCGCCTCGCCGACCGCGACCGACGCACGCGCGACATCGTCGTCGGTCACCGTACCGCGCGCGCCGATCTCGTCGAGCGTGCGCGCCGCGCGTTCGAGCAGCGCTTCCGCCGCATGCAGCTGGATATGCAGACGGCCGATCTCGCGGACGATCAACGGATCGTCGGCCGCGCGTTCGACGCCGCTGTCGACCCAGGGTCGCGTGCGCGTGCGCACGAACGTCTCGGTATCGGCGATCGCGGCCCTCGCGATGCCGGCATCGATCGCCGCCTGGATGATCTGCGACAGCGGGCCGTTGAGCGTCGGTTCGTCCGATACGCGCTGCGCGTTCAGCACATGCGAAGCCGGCACGCGCACGCCGTCGAGCACCACCGTGCCGCTCGCGGTCGTGCGCTGCCCGAAGCCCGACCAGTCGTCGACCACGGTCAGCCCGGGCGTCGGCTGCGGGACGTACGCGAGCCACGCCTGCCGCGCATCGTCGAGGCCGAGCACCGGCACGTAGTGCGCGAACAGTGCGCCGGTCGAGTAGAACTTCGTGCCGTCGACGAGATAGTCGTCGCCGTCGCGCCGCACGCGCGTCTTCAGGTCGAGCACATGCTTCGTGCCCTTCTCCGAGAAACCGTTGCCGAAACGCTTGCCGCTGAGGATTTCCGCGAAAAAATGGCGCTTCTGCGCGTCGGTGCCGGTCAGCGCGATCACGTCGACCAGCCCGAAGTGGTTCTGCGGCAACTGCCCGAGCGACGCATCGGCCGCGGAAACGATCTTGATCACCTCGGTGAGCGTCACGTGCGATACCCCCGCGCCGCCGTACGCCTTCGGCACCGTGATCGCCCACAGCCCCGACTGCGAGAACCATTCGATCTCGTCGCGCGGCAGCCGGCGCTCGCGATCGCGTTCGGCCGCCCCTTCGGCCAGCCGCTGCGCAAGCGCATGCGCGACCGCGATCGCCTGCGCGTCGTCGGCGATCACGCGGGCAACCTGCGGTCCTGCGTCGGCCGGGCGCGCCTGAATCGTCGCACTCGTATCTGACATCGAGCTCTCCTGTCGAATGACGAAAGCACTCAATCTAGCAGCGTCCCGCCAGCCGACAAACCGAGCGATTCTCGTAACGATATTCCTTTGGATAGCAAACTACATTGCACGGCACGGCGTCCGTTTCCGCGCTTCGACATCGCAATCGATGCCCGAGCGTCGACACCTCCCGTCGTTGATCCGCGTAATGCGCAGCGACGATAACGATCTGCGAATCCGTTATTGGAATGCGCGCGGCGTGCTTCCTATACTGGCATCCCGATGCAAAAGGCCCCGCCCTTCGAGGAACACCGCATGACTTCGTCGCACGCAGATACCGATCTTTCCACCGGCACCGACTACGATGCACTCGCGAGCCGCTTTCGCCCCCTCTTCGAGCGCATCGCCGCCGGCACCGCCGAGCGCGAACGCCGCCGCGAACTGCCGCACGAAGCGATCGGCTGGCTCAAGGCCGCCGGCTTCGGCGCGATACGGCTGCCGGTGCGCGACGGCGGTGCCGGCGCATCGCTGCCGCAGCTGTTCCGGCTGCTGACCGAACTCGCCGCCGCCGATTCCAATCTGCCGCAGGCGTTGCGCGGGCACTTCGCCTTCGTCGAGGACTGGCTGAACGCGCCGCCCGGGCCGTTGCGCACGACGTGGTTCGACCGCTTCGCGAGCGGCCAGCTCGTCGGCAACGCATGGTCGGAAGCCGGCGACGTCCCGCTCGGCCAGACGATCACCAAGGTGTCGGAGCAGAACGGCCGGTTCGTGCTGAACGGCCGCAAGTTCTACAGCACCGGCAGTTTGTTCGCGGACTGGATCGACGTATTCGCGCAACGCGCGCACGACGGCAGCGACGTGATCGTCGCGGTCGCCACCGCGCAGCCCGGCGTGATCCGCGACGACGACTGGGACGGCTTCGGCCAGACGACGACCGGCAGCGGCACGACACGCTTCGAGAATGCGGCGGTCGACGCCGACAACGTGATCGATTTTGCACGCCGCTTCAAATACCAGACCGCGTTCTACCAGCTGTTCCATGTCGCCACGCTGGCCGGCATCGGCCACGCGATCGTGCGCGACGCGGGCGAACTCGTGCGCAACCGCTCGCGCGTCTACAGCCACGGCAACGCAGCACGCGCCGGCGACGATGCGCAACTTCAGCAGGTGATCGGCGAAATCGCGTCGTGGGCCTATGCGGCCGATGCGCTCGCGCTGCGCGCTGCACAGCCGCTGCAGCAGGCGTACGTCGCACGCTTCGGTGGCGACGATGAGGCTGAACGTGCCGCGAATGTCGCGGCCGAAATCGAATCCGCACAAAGCCAGCTCGTCGTGTCGGAACTCGTGCTGCGCGCGGCGACACGCCTGTTCGACGCGCTCGGCGCCTCCGCGACGCGCAGTACGACCGCGCTCGATCGTCACTGGCGCAACGCGCGCACGGTGTCGTCGCACAATCCGCTCGTCTACAAGGCGCGGATCGTCGGCGACTGGGTCATCAACGGACGCACGCCGCCATTCGTCTGGCGCGTCGGCAATGGTGCAGGTGTAGATGCAGGTGCAGGCACGGAATCGGGAGCCGCGCGATGAGCAAGACCATTCGCTTCAACGCGTTCGAGATGAATTGCGTCGGCCATCAGTCGCCGGGCCTGTGGGCGCATCCGCGCGATCGTTCGTGGCAGTACAAGGATCTCGACTACTGGACCGATCTCGCGCGCGTGCTCGAGCGCGGGATCTTCGACGCGATCTTCATCGCCGACGTGATCGGCTATTACGACGTCTACCAGGGCAGCAACTACCACGCGCTGCATCAGGCCGCGCAGATTCCGGTCAACGATCCGCTGCAGCTCGCCGCGCCGATCGCGATGGCCACCGAGCATCTCGGCATCGGCATCACCGCGTCGACGACGTTCGAGCATCCGTACACGTTCGCGCGCCGGCTGTCGACCGCCGACCATCACACGAAGGGCCGGCTCGCGTGGAATATCGTCACGTCGTATCTGGAAAGCGGCGCGAAGAACGTCGGCGACAACGGGCTGCGCACGCACGACGACCGCTATGCGGTCGCGGCCGAATACGTTGAGGTGCTGTACAAGCTGTTCGAAGGCAGCTGGGAAGACGGCGCGGTCGTGCGCGATCGCGACGGCCGCGTGTTCACGCATCCGGAGAAGGTGCACGAGATCGGGCACAAGGGGCGCTTCTTCGACGTGCCCGGTTATCACCTGTGCGAACCGTCGCCGCAGCGCACGCCGGTGCTGTTCCAGGCCGGCGCGTCCGGCCCCGGCAAGGCGTTCGCCGCGCAACACGCCGAATGCGTGTTCGTCGCCGCGCCGACGCGCCCTCAACTCGCGCGCTATGTCGCCGACGTGCGTGCGCAAGCCGCGGCCGCGGGTCGCGACCCGCGCGACGTGCTGATCTACAACCTCGTCACCGTGATCGTCGACGAGACCGACGAGAAGGCACAGGCGAAATTCGACGAGTACCGCCGCTATGTTTCGTACGACGGCTCGCTCGTGTTCATGTCCGGCTGGACCGGCATCGATTTTGGCCAGTACGCGCCGACCGATCCCGTCCGGCGCGTCGAGACGAATGCGATCGTGTCGGCCGTCGAGCATCTGGCCGGCGGCGATACCGCATGGACGATCGAGGAACTGGCGGCCTGGGGCGGCATCGGCGGGATGGGGCCGGTATTCGTCGGTTCCGCGCAGACCGTCGCCGACATCCTGCAGGAATGGGTCGCCGCGACCGACGTCGACGGCTTCAATCTCGCGTATGCCGTTGCGCACGAAACCTTCGAGGACATCGTGCGCTACCTGGTGCCGGAGTTGCAGCGGCGCGGTGTCTACCCGACCGAATACGCGCCGGGCACGCTGCGCGAGAAGCTGTTCGGCGGGTCGGCGCGGCTGCCGGACGCGCATCCGGCCGCGCGGTTTCGCGACATCGAACAGGTCAAGCGCGATGCGGAACAGGTGGCCGACTACGCGTGACGGCAGCGCGGCCGGACCGCATTCCCGACGGACGACCGCGTAACCGCCGCCCCGGCCGCCCGGCGCACTGCCGCCGCGTGCGCCGCGCCTGTCAGTTCAAAGCCACGTCCCGCCTTGCCGCTCGTTCGGCTCGTCGGCGAGTGCGTCGAAATCGTGAATCCAGTCCAGGTGATGCAGCACGCTGTCGCGCTCGCCGAGCCGCGCATTGCGCGCTTGCGCGGCCGGCCCGTCGGGTAGATGCAGCACGTCGGCGGCGGAAATCGACGCGTACTGCACCTTGCGCGTGCGGCCGCGCCGCAGCCGCTCATAAGCCTCCTGCGCCTCGCGCCAGTTGCCCGGCCCCGCCTTCGCCAGTTGCGCGGCCAGCACCATCGCGTCCTCGATCGACTGATTCGCGCCCTGCCCGTGATGTGGCACCAGCGCATGCGCGGCATCGCCGATCAGCGTCACGCGCCCGCGGCTCCAGCGGCCGAGCGGCGGCCGGTGGAACAGCCCCCAGCGCTGGCTGATCGGCACTGCGGTGATCATCTGCACCACCGCCGGATGCCAGTCCCCGAACAGGCGCAGTTGCTCGCCCTCCTCCGCCGGCATGACCCAGTCGCGCGACGGCCACGGCGACGGATGACGCTCGACCAGCAGGAAGTTCTGGTCGCCGTTGTCGCCGATCGGATAGTGCAGCAGATGACCGTGCGGCCCGACCCAGAACTGAATGGTCTCGGGATCGGGCAGCAGGCTCATCCGCTCGGCCGGCACCACGCCGCGAAAACCCGAGCAACCCGAATACAACACGTCGTCGTAGCCGAGCATCCAGCGCCGCGTGATCGAACGCGCGCCGTCCGCGCCAATCACGAGATCGGCGTCGACACGTTCGCCGTTGGCGAAGGTCAGCGTGACGCGTTCCGGATGTTGCGCGAGATCGACGAGCCGATGGCCGAGATGAATCTGCTCGACCCCGACCGCCTTCGACAGAATCGCCTGCAGGTCCGCGCGATGCACGCCCCAGTACGAGCCGCCGAACTGCCGGCGATAGTCGGGCTCGCCGCGATGATGGCCGATCACCGCGCCGCTGCGTCCGTCGCGATAGACGAGGCCCGGGATCTCCGCGCACACCGCGTCGAAAGCCGGGCGCAATCCCATCCGTTCATAGAAACGCGTCGCGTTGGCCGACAGCGCGACGGCCGCCCCCACCTCGCGCAGCACGTCGGTCTGCTCGTACAGCTGCGCGTCGATGCCCTGTTCGCGCAATGCAAGCGCCAGCGTCAGGCCGCCGATGCCGGCACCGACGATCGCGATCCTCAGTTTCGTCTGCATGATGAACGTGTCTCCGATATTCAAGTAATGAGTGGTCGAGGCCGCGGCGCGCGTGACCTGCCCGGCGCGCCTGTCGAATGCGTGCGCCGTGTCGGTATTTTCAGCAGCGTCTCGTCATCCCACAATAAAATGCCGTGAATCCGCTTCATCACTGAACGGAATGACCGGAGGCCACGCCGAACCATGGAACTGAGCGAGATCGACCTCAATCTGTTGCTGCTGTTTCAGCGGCTGATGCAGGAGCGGCGCGTGTCGAGCGTCGCCGAGCAGATGAACATGAGCCAGCCGGGCGTCAGCAACGCGCTCGCGAAGCTGCGCCGCCGGCTCGGCGATCCGCTGTTCGTGCGCGGCCCGGGCGGCGTGGTCCCGACGCCGTTCGCGCAGCGCCTGGCCGAACCGGTTGCGCACGCGCTGTCGACGCTGCATGCCGCGCTCAACCCCGAGACCGGGTTCGATCCGCTGCGCGCGTCGCGTACGATGACGATCGGGATGACCGATATCGGCGAAGTCGTGTTTCTGCCCGCGCTGCTCGAACACCTGTCGCGCGCAGCGCCGGGCATCGCGCTCAATACGGTGCGCAACACGAGCGTCAACCTCCGCGACGAGATGGCCGACGGCCGCGTCGATCTCGCGATCGGGCTGTTGCCGCAACTTCAGGGCGGGTTCTATCAGCGCCGGCTGTTCGATCAGCGCTACGTGTGCCTGTTCCGGCGCGGGCATCCGCTCGAAGACGCGCCGCTGACCGTCGACGCGTGGCGCGACGCCGAGCATCTGGTCGTGGTGTCGGCAGGCACCGGTCACGGGCAGGTGGACGAATGGCTGAAGCGGCGCCGCGTGAAACGCCGCGTGCGGCTGACGGTGCCGCACTTCATGAGCGTCGGTTACATCCTGCAGCGCACCGACCTGATCGCGACCGTGCCGGAACATCTTGCGCTGCAGCTCGCGGCGCCGTTTTCGCTGGGCTGGCGCGCGTTGCCGGTCACGCTGCCAGGCGCGCCGATTCACATGCTGTGGCATGCGCGCATGAATCAGGACGAAGGCAACCGCTGGTTGCGGGAGGTCGTGGTCAGCCTGTTCGCGGAAACCGGAACGCGCGGACGCAAGGCACCGCCTGCGCGCAGGAAATAGTCGCGCGCGTCGCGAAATTCGGCGTGCGCGGTAGCATGTTGCTTCCACCGGCGCACGGCGAGCGCATCGCGCGACCGCCGCCGCTTTCCTCACCCAACCCGCAGGGAATCAAGCCATGTCTGTCTCGAAGAAGATCGCCGTCGTCACGGGCGCCGGATCCGGCATCGGTCGCGCGGCGGCAATCGCACTCGCGAACGCCGGATATACCGTCGCGCTGATCGGACGCAAGGAAGCATCGCTGCGTGAGACGAAAGAGGCGATCGTCGCCGCGCACGGCGACGCACACGCGTTTCCGGCCGACGTCACCGACGAAGCATCGGTCGAACACGCGTTCGCGCAGATCGCGCGGCAGTTCGGGCGGCTGGACGTCCTCTTCAACAATGCCGGCCGCAACGCGCCGGCCGTTCCGCTCGACGAATACGCGTTCGACGTCTGGAACGACGTCGTCGCGACGAACCTGACAGGCGTCTTTCTGTGCGCACGGGCCGCGTGGCGTGTGATGAAGGCGCAAACGCCGCAGGGTGGCCGGATCATCAACAACGGCTCGATCTCCGCCTATACGCCGCGCCCGAACACGATCGCGTACACGGCCACCAAGCACGCGGTGGCCGGCATCACCAAGTCGCTCGCGCTCGACGGCCGCGCGTACAACATCGCGTGCGGTCAGATCGACATCGGCAACGCGGCGACGTCGCTGACGGACCGCATGACGGAAGGCGTGCTGCAGGCCGATGGACGCATGGCGCCCGAAGCGCGGATGGACGTCACGCACGTCGCGAACGCGGTCGTCCAGATGGCGAATCTTCCGCTGGATACGAACATCCTGAACATGACGATCATGGCGACCACGATGCCGTTCGTGGGGCGCGGGTAACGCGACGCCCCGCGCATTTCAACGGTCGTGATAGATCGCGAGCCAGACGCTCGGCTCGTCGGGATGCGTCCACGCGACGCGATGCCGGCAATGCGGTTCGATCAGCACGTAGTCGCCGGGGCGCATGTCGTGCAGCGTAGCGTCCGCTTCGAATTCGAGCACCGCGGCGCCCGACAGCAGCACCACCCATTCGGCGCGCGAATCGTCATACCAGAACCCGTCGGGGCTCGTATGCCCCATCGACACGATCCGCTCGACGTTCAGGCGTGCGCCGGCGACGAGCACATCGACCCGCTCGTCGTCGCCGCGCGCTCCTTCGACATTGAACAGGTTGCCGGTTTGAAGTTGCATGGTTCGACCTCGGGTCGGCCTTCGGCGGAAGGCGGATGACGCCCACTGTAGCGCGAAGGCCGGCACCGCGGCGAACTTGTTTTGCGGATCCCGGCAAGGCCCGCCTTCACGCCGCCGCCTCGGCATCGATATCGCGCGCCGTCGGTTCATGGCGCACGATCAACAGGAACACGATCGGCGTGACCGCGCTGACTGCGACGACCCAGAACATGTCCGTGCCGAGACGGGCCTGCAGGATCGGCAGCACGAACAGCGCGAGCGCCTGGCCGATCCCGCACAGCGAGCGCCCGAAGCCGACTCCCGTGCCACGGATCGCCGCCGGATAGGACAGCGTGGGATAGATCATCATCTGCGCCCCCGGCCCGAAGCCCTCGGCGAACAGCCAGGTGCCGAGCATCAGCAGCACGAGGCCGACCGCGAGCGCGCCGTGCGGATGCCCCGTCAGCGCGAGCGCGACGAGTGCGACGAACTGCAGCGCGAAACCCGCGATCGCGACGTGACGCGACGGATATCGATACGCAAGGCGCATGCCGAGCAAGCCGCCGGTCAACGCGAACAGCACGTTCAGCGCAAGCGACGCCGCGATCGTCTCGAACACGCCCGCGCCGAGAAACTGCGACAGGATCGACGGCAGGAAGAACGCGATCGCCGTGTATTCAAACGGAATGCACAGGTTCATCACGCTGGCGACGATCGTTCGCCCGAGATACGGACGCTGGAACAGCACGCGAATCCGCACGGGCGGCTGGCTCGGCGCACGCGGCACATCGTCCGCTTCATGGGCGTGAATGCCGTACGACTCGCGAAGAATGCGCGCGGCATTGGCCAGATCGCCCTGGTTCGCGGCCCACAACGGCGATTCGTTCATGAAGCGATTCCGGACCAGGATGATGACGAGCGCGGGCACCGCGCCGAAGATCAGCGACGCGCGCCACAGCCATCCCGCATGCTCGGCCGGCAGGAGGAAATACATGCCGAAGATCAGCAGGAAACACACCGACGACGCGACGTACCACATCGGGCACCATGCGGCGAGCCGCGACGCCTTGTTGCCGCGGCCGCTGAACTTCGAGAATTCCGCGAGAAACGCCATCGCGACGGGCAGGTCGATGCCGACTCCGAGCCCCATCACGAAGCGCGCGCCGATCAGCACCCAGACGTTCGGCGCGAGCCCGGCCGCGATCGCCGCGATCACGAAGAACAGCATGTCGGCCATGAACACCTGGTAGCGGCCGATCCTGTCGGTCAGCCATCCGCCGATCAGGCTGCCGAAGATCGTGCCGATCATGATCGCCGAGCCGACCAGCCCGGTCAGCGCGGGCGTCAGGCCGAATTCGCGCGAGACGTCGTCGATGCCGTAAGACAGCGTCGTCAGATCGTACGCATCGAGAAACACGCCGCCGAGCGCGAGCAGCACGATCATCCGTGCATGGCCGACGGAGCCGTCCGTCGAATTGATCAGGCGCGCCACATCGCTCGCCGAGCGAATGGGCGCGGAAACCGGCGTGACAGCGTTCAGGTCGATCGAACTCATCGCATTCCCTTCTTCGCCGCAGGGCCGGCGAAGTCTACGTGGAGACAGGAACCCGACACGTGCACACGCGATCGCCATCACCGGACAAGTGGATGCTGGAGCGCCGGCACACATGCATTCGGGTTCCGGAAGCGATGATTCTGTTCTCGCGATCCGGCATTCCCAACCGATATAAATCGATAAATTATTCGGTGTACGTCATTAAGTCTTGCGGCCGCATGTCGTGACTCGCGTCATGCCGGCGGCTGAAAGGCGGCAACCTTGTTCCGGCCGGTCGCCTTCGCGTAGTACAACGCCTCGTCGGCTGCCTTGATCACGGCGTCGGCCTCGGCATCGTGCTCGGGCGTCCAGCTCGCCAGGCCGATACTGGCCGTGACATGCCCGTATTCGCTGCCGGCGTGCTCGATCGGCAGCTCGTCGATCGCCGCGCGAATCCGCTCGGCAATCTGGGCGGCGCCCGGCCCGGATGTGTCGGGGAGCAGCACGACGAATTCCTCCCCGCCATAGCGGGCCGCGGTATCGGCCGGCCGTCGGATGTTCTCGCCGATGCAGCGCGCGACCGCGGCCAGCGCGTCGTCGCCCGCCTGATGGCCGTAGGTATCGTTATAAGCCTTGAAGCGATCGACATCGACGAACAGCAACGAGAAAACCGATCGTGCGCGCCGCGCGCGACGCCATTCGCGATCCAGCACTTCCGCGAAGCTGCGGCGATTGTTCAGGCCGGTGAGCCCATCGGTGCGGGCGAGCAGCACGAGTTCCGACTCGGCGCGCATCCGGTGCCGGAGCTGCGTGCCGAGCATGAAGGACACCGCGATGAACGCGGCGCCGAACGTCGCCACCAGCGCGCCGATCGTCACGGCGCGGTGCCGCCATGCCGCATAGATATCCTGCTCCGCTTCCGCGACCATGACGATCAGCGGCAGCTTCCGCAGGTGCCTGAAGTAGTACAGGCGACGCACGCCGTCGAGCGACGCAGTTTCGGAGAACACGCCCTCACGCGCGGCCTGGAACCGCTTGAACGTCGCGGCCTTGCTGATGTCGCGACCGATGGTGTGGACGTCGTACGGCTGACGCATCACCATCACGCCGTCGTCGCCGATCAGCGAGATCGATCCATGTTGTCCGAGCGACAGGCCGGCAAACAGTTGATGGAAATACTCGAGGTTGACCGCGATGAGCACGACGCCGGCAAACGAGCCGTCGGGGTTCGAGATCCGCCGCGTGAGCCCGATGCTGAGCGAGCCGCCGCGCAGTCGGGACAGGAACGGGTCGCTCACATAGAGTCCTGTATCCGGATTGTCGCGGTGGACGGTGAAGTACTTGCGATCGGCGAAATTGCCGCGGCGCGGCACGTCGCTGGCGGAATCGAGGACGATGTTGCCGCCGGCGTCGAGTACCAGCATCGAGCCGAGAAACTGCGCCGTCATCGCGTTATCGAACAGCACCGCGCGCCGCAAGCTGGCGGGCGCCGCCATCAAGTCGTGACGTTGAAGCCCGGCGATGACCGCCTGCAGCGACAGGTCGTAGAGTTCGAAATTGCGCTCGATGTCGCGCTCGGCGATCAGTCCCAGATTGCGGGACGTTTCGCTCGCCCGCTCGAGCGCGTCGTTGCGGCTCTGGAACAACTGCAGCACGCACAGACCCATGAGCGCGCAGGCAATCACGACACCGATCACGACGATCGTGTGGGGAGCCGCCGACCTGAATTGCATGTGTCTCCTCGATGATCACGCTCGTGCGCGGCGCACGACGCGATTAGGTCATACTAAATAACGCGCGGTGGCTTATCAAGCGCGGATGCCCCGATCACGGCGCGGCAGTGGCATGCCATGCCGGGTTATTGCCCAACCGGCCCTCACATGTCCGGGTCCGGAATCCTCGCCGACTGGATCACGACCAGCGTATCGCCCGCCTCGATCCGGCACGGCGGATCCTCGTAGAACGAATGGATCTTCCCGCAGCGGTCGAGCCCGACGACGATTGCGCCCGGCACGACGTTCGTCATGCAGCCGATCTCGTGCGGCAATGCCTCGCGCTCCAGCAGCGTCGCCCGCCCGCGCGTCGACAGCATGTCGTTCACGAACGGCACGATGTAACGGCTATGCACCGCGTCCGCGAGCAGCAGCGCGCCGATCTTCGTCGACGACACGATCACGTCCGCGCCCGCCTGCCGCAGTTGCCGCTGATACAGGTTCTCCTGGATCCGCACGACGATCTTCGTCTCCGGCGCGATGCTGCGCACCGACAGCGTCAGCAGGATCGCGGTCGGGTCGTCGGTCACCGAGATGATCACGGCCTTCGCCGCGCGCACCTGCGCCTGCTGCAGCAGATCCTCGTGCGCGGGATCACCGAGCAGCCCGGTCACGCCGAGCGACGTCGCGGCCTCGAGCGCCTGCTGCTGCGCGTCGATCACGATGATCGTCGACGGATCGACGCCGCTTTCGAGCAGCTCGCGCACGGCGATCGACCCCGACAGGCCGTAGCCGCATACGACGATGTGATCGGACAGTTGCTTCTGCAGGCGTTTCATGCGCAATTCCTCGATGACGCGCTGGATCACGAACTGATATGCCGTGCCCAGGAAGATGAACCAGATGCCGATGCGGATCGGCACGATGAAGAACGCATCGATCAGACGCGCGCGCGCCGTGACCGGCACGATGTCGCCGTAGCCGACCGTCGCGACCGTGACCATCGTGAAGTACACGAGGTCCGCGACGTTCATCGGCGTGCTCTTGGTCGAATCGCGCAGGCCGTCGCGATCGAGATACAGCACGAGAAACGCGAGCATGCACAGCACCACGACCGCGCCGAGACGGAACAGCAGCGTGCGCCGCGGCGACGTCGCCGGACGCGTGAACAGCGTGCGCGCACGCGGCGCCCGCCATGGATCGCGGGTACGACGCAGGCGTGAGCGCAACGAGCGGCGCTTGTCGGAGGGCGTTGCCAACGGGGAATCTCCTGAAGATTGCGGGCTCGATTCTACGACGGGAACACGCAAGCACGTCCGCTACAGCATGCTGCGCGGCCGGACCATCGTCCCGTCGGCGAAACGCCGTGCACGGAACGCCGACAGGTCGAGCGACGGCTCGCCCGCATCGACCCATTCGGCCAGCAGCCGCCCGACGATCGGCCCCATCGCGAAGCCGTGGCCGCAGAAGCCGGTCGCGATCGCGAGCCCGGACGGCGTGCCAGGCGCGTCGATCACCGGAATTCCGTCGGGCACCACGTCGATCAGGCCGCCCCAGGCCTCGACGATCTGCGCGTCCTTCAGCGCGGGAAAGATCGCCTTCAGCTTCGCGAGCGCGCGCGGCGCATGCGCGCGATTCGGCTGCGGCTGCGGATCGCGCGGCTCGATCGCGCCGCCGCCACCGCCGATGCGCGCGCGGACATCCCGCCACGCCGCCGCATTCAGATGCAGGCGGAACTTCTCCCGCTGCGACCAGAACTCCGGCCAGAACAGGCTCAAGCCGCGCAGGTGGCCGAGCGTCAGGTCGACGTCGACCTGCATGTCGTCGGCGAGATTGATCGCACCGTTCCTGCGTTGCCGAATGCCGAGGCCGTGCCCCCAGATCGTCGACGCGGACACGTCGGGCAGCACGTTGGTGCGCATGCAGGTGCCGCGCACGGCCTGCTGCGGCAGCCGGATGCCGACGCCGTCGAGCAGCCGGAAGCTGGTCGCGCCGGCCGCGCAGATCACGCGTCGCGTGCGGATCGTGCCGCGCTCGGTCACGACGCCGACGACCGCGCCGCCGGCCGTCTCGATCGCCGTCACGCCGCAGCCTTCGAAGAAACGCGCGCCGGCTTCGGTCGCGCGCGCCGCGAACGCGGCGGCCACACGGCGCGGCTCGGCCTGCCCGTCGGTCGCCGTATACAACCCGCCGAGCGTGCGCGCTTGCGCCGACAGGCCGGTCACGCGCGCGTCGATTTCCGCGCGTGTCAGCGTGCGCGTGTCGAGCCCGTGTTCGCGTGCGACCGCGAGCCACGCCTGGAACGATGCCCAGTCGTCTTCGTCGTCCGCGATATAGAGGCAACCGCCCTGCCGCCATTCGAGATCGAAGCCGAGCGCCTGCTCGAGCCCTTCCCAGATCCGCATGCCGGCCATCATCAGCGGCACTTCGGCGGACTCGCGGCCCTGCTGCCGCACGAAGCCCCAGGCGCGCGTCGATTGCTGGCCGGCGATGCGCGACTTGTCGAGCACGACGGCCTTCAGGCCGCGCAGGCCGAGGTAATAGGCGGCCGCGCAGCCCATGATGCCGGCGCCGGCGATCACGATGTCGGCTTCGGCCGGAAACGCCGTGTCGGCGTGCGTCAATGTGTCATGCAGCGGATAGGTTGTCGTCATTGTTCTGGGTTGGCGTTGATACGTCGGGCGCATCCATCGACGCTCGCGATGGCATGCACCGGATCATGCGGTCGGGTTCCGGACGGGGCTGGCGAAGGTGCGGGACGCGCGATGAACGGTCCGGCCGCGGCCCCGCTGCCGGTCGTTTTCCGCTCATCGGCCGTCCCCATTTTTTCGCCTTGACGGCGCTATGTTACCGCGCGATAAACTGTACATCCATACAGTATCGCTGCAGTAAAAATGATCCTCCCCCCATTCGATCCCCCGAAGCTGAACGACCTCACCGAATGGTGGACGACGTGCACCTACGCAGACGTACAGCGCCTGATACTCGAAGTGCAGCACCTCCGCCTGACGCTGTGGGAACTGAAAGCGCACGTCGCGGATGCGTCGCGCCGGATCCGCGTGCTGGATCCGGCCATGCTCGCGCATGGCTCCGCGCTGCGGCGGCTCGGCTACCTGCTCGACAAGGAGATCGAACGCGCGAATCCGATCGGCCGCTCGCGCGACGTGTATGCGCCGTTTTCGGATGAGTGGCGCGCCCGCGAAGCGCTGCGCTGTGCATTGCGTGCGCGGCCCGAGCCCGCGGAAGCCGGCACGCTCCCGCACGCGATTCCGGAATTTCAGCGCGTCACCTGGGCAGAGCTTCGCGATCGCTGGCGTCACCTGAGCGACAAGCAATCGAGCCGGCAGAACATCGAGCAACGCATGGTGCTCGAGATCGCGCGCCAGCGATCCGTGATCCTCGCGCGCGCGAGGAAACTCGTCGATGCCGCGATAGCCGAAGCAGCGGCGGAAGGCACGCAGCTGTTCGCGCTCGATCAACTCAAGCGGTTGCTGTCGGTCGAGCGCGAGGACGGCGAACCGTTCACGTACATGCCGGCGTAGGCCGATCGCATTCGGCCGCCGTCGATCGATGGTCGCGATAGCGCGCGCGTCGATCCATCGGTTCGCACTTCTCAAGAGATGAGATGCACACTGGGGGATCGCCGTGTAACCGACGATCCCGCGGTGCTTCGCCGATGCCATCCACGCCGGGCATTCGGAACGTCCGTCGTGGTTTTCGCGTTGAATGAGCGTGCCCGTCCCGCACGGGCGAACGACGCGCTAGGCGTAGCGGCTCAGCCACTCTTCGGAGAACTTCTTCGCATAGGCGACGGCCTCCGCTTCGGTATCGAATTCGCCCAGCTTGCGGAATGCCGCCTCACGGCTGAAACCCAGCTTCGTGACCTCGACCTGGGCGGCGTACTTGCCGTCCTCCGTCACGCGGGGTTCGCAGTTCATCTCGTACCCGCGCATCACAAATTTCTTCTGCATCGCTTCAACACTATTTTGAGACCGCGAAATCGTAGCACGGGCCCCCGCCGCATTCACGCCCGCTCCCGAAGCGGGGCAGCATCGGTTTTTTTTTAGAGTAAACCGTCAAACAATCCGCGTATAAGATGCGGCTCCGTCGAGCCCGGCGCACGACGTCCTGTAAAAATTTGTCGCGGCCGGAGTGACATGATGCCGCGGTTCCCGATCATGAATTCGCCCTACCCTGGTGCATTTCGTCGGTAGTGCGGCGCAATTACGTGCGGCCAGACGCGGAATCGTGGCCCGGCCCCGCGCGATCCGTGCCTGAAGGTTGCGAGCGGGGCAACGGCGCGCGGCACACGCCGCCGGATCCTGCGTTACCTCGTGACACACCTTTCACAGAAACGCACCTTTCGCGACATGGAATGACCATCGTTTTGCGGTAAAGTTATCTTTTCCGCGCGTGGCCGGTCGGCTCGCCCCTGGACGTCGTCAAGACTGTCCGCCGAGACTGCCGCAAGGCGTCGTTCTGAACGTCACGATCCGTTCCCGTAGCATGACCACTGAAGCAATCACCACGGATTCCCTCGCGGTTGCCGAGCGCGTGCGCGAGCTAATGACTCGCAACGGCATCGGCAAGCGCCAGCAAACCACCGAGCTGTGCCGCATCCTCGACCTGAGCTTTTCGCAGGGTCACCGCAAACTGCGCGGCAGCAGCCCATGGACGCTCGCGCAAATCAAGAAAGTCGCCGAAGCATACGGCGAGCCCGCCGCTCAACTGTTCGGCGCGCAGACACTCGACCCCGGCATGGTCGGCGCCTATTCGCAGGAAGCCGTCCTGTACGCCGGTGTCGCCGAAATTCCGTGTACCGCCTGGATCGGCGCGCCGCTCGAGGCCGGCGCGCGCCCCGAGTTCGTCGCGTACGAACAGAACGGCCGCTGGCGCGTGCTGCGCCATACGGGCGTGCTGTACCAGAACGCGTACGACGTGCACAAGATCGAGATCTATCCGCGCCGCGCGGAGAGCGACAAGCTCGTCGTCGCGGTGATCGATCCCGATCGCGTCAGCGCGACCGAGCTGTGTCGCTATCTCGAGCGGCAAGGTTTCGCGACGGCCGCATTCGACGGCCTCGCGCCGTTCGTCGACGCGCTGCAGGGCCAGGCGTTCGACGCGGTCGTCACCGAATGGCTGTTCGACGACAGCACGGCCGCCACCGCGATCAAGGCCGTGCGCACGTCCGACAATCCGGGCGCGCCCATCTTCGTGCTGACGGGCGACCTGCTCACGGGCCGCGCGAGCGAAGCGGACATCAGCGAAGTGATCCGCGCATTCGACGTCGTCTGCTACGAAAAGCCCGCACGCATGGCGATCCTCAGCGCCGATCTCGCGAAGCGGCTCGCACGCGGGTAATTCCCGCACGCACGCCCTCTTTCGCATGGCTGGCGCCCGCGCGGCGCGGCGGCCGTGAACAGGTTCCTCAGTACAATAGCCGGACCCTGTTCACGACCGGCCCGCGCCGCCCGACTTCATGGCCCGCCTCATTCCCGACGACTGGAAAAACCTCGCCGCCACCGGTGCGGCCGAACGCGAGCGCGAGACGCTTGCCGCCCTCGAACACGCGCTGCCGGACAGCTACACCGTCTATCACGGCGTGCACTGGACGCGTGCCGACCAGGGCTTCTCGGTGTTCGGCGAAGCGGCGTTCGTCGTCGTGAGCCCGGCCGGCCGCGTGCTGCTGATCGAGCAGAAGGCCGGTTTCCTGCGCGAAACGCCGAAGGGGCTCGTGAAGGTCTACCTGCAGAAGGAGCGCAACGTCCCGATCCAGCTCGCGCGCACGCAGGAGACGCTGCACCGGCGGCTGACCGCCGCGCTCGGCGCGGGCGTCTACGGCGTCGAGGCGCTGCTGTACTGCCCCGACTACGCGATCCGCGAGACGGCGATCGCTGGCGTCGCGGCCGACCGCATCGTCGACGCGTCGCGCAAGGCGCAGCTCGCGCAGGTGATCCTGCAGATCCTGCCCGAGCACGACGAACCGTTGCCGAACGCAGCGAAGCTGCATCATTTCCTCGCGGACGAGCTGGCGCTCACGCCCGACACGAGCGCGCTCGTCGGGCAGGCCGGCACGCTCGTCACGCGGCTGTCGGGCGGGCTTGCCGCGTGGGCGCGCCAGCTCGAGTTCACGCCGTTCCGCTTGCACGTGACGGGCACCGCCGGCTCGGGCAAGACGCAGCTCGCCGTGCAGGCGATGCGCGATGCGGTCGCGGCCGGCAAGCGCGTGCTTTACGTATGCTTCAACCGGCCGCTCGCCGACTACATCGCGCGCATCGCGCCGCCCGGCGCGAAGATCGCGAACTACCATCAGCTGTGCGACTGGGTGACCCGCGATGGCGGCTATACGCCCGACTTCGACGCGCCCGGCGCGTTCGAGCGGCTCGAGGCGCGCTTCGCGGAAGCGCCGGTTCCGGAACGCTGGCGCTTCGATGTACTGATCGTCGACGAAGGACAGGATTTCCACGCGCCGTGGGCGGACGCACTGGAGCGCCTGCTGGCGCCGGACGGCGCATGGTGGTGGCTGGAAGATCCGCTGCAGAACCTTTATCTGCGCGAGCCCGTCGCGCTGCCTGGCTGGGTCACGCTGAAGGCGCTGACGAACTACCGCAGCCCGCGCGACCTGCTCGAATTCGTGCGCGACGTCGTCGGCCGCGTCGAGCCGCTCGCGGCCGAACTGCGCTCGGGCAGCCCGTTCGACGGTTCCGATCCGTCGGTGTCGTCATACGGGGAAGACGGCGCGGGCGACGCGCTCGCCGAAGCGTGCATCGACGCGACCAAGCGCGCGATCACGCACGCGCTGTCGCTCGGCTTCCGCAAGCAGGACATCGCGGTGCTGTCGTATCGCGGCCGCGAGAGCTCGGTGCTCGCGCGGCTCGACCAGCTCGGCCCGCATCGGATCAAGCGCTTCACGGGCAAGTACGACCTGTTCGGCAACCCTGAATATCGCGAAGGCGACGTGCTGCTCGATTCGATCTATCGCTTCAAGGGGCAGTCCGCACCGTGCGTGATCCTCACCGAGATCGACTTCGACACGCTCGATGCGCGCGCGGCCCGCAAGCTGTTCGTCGGCGCGACGCGCGCGACGATGAAGCTGCTGCTCGTCGCGTCGGCGCGCTCGGCCGCGCAACTCACGGGCGGCTGACGCGGCGGGCGGCGGGCGCGCGAGACTGACCGCCCCGCCCGCCGCACGTCACGTGACGCGAAACGCCCCCACCGCGCGGCGCAGCCCGTCGGCCTGCTCCTCGAGCGAAGCGGCGGCTGCCGCCGCCTGCTCGACCAGCGCCGCGTTCTGCTGCGACACCTGGTCCATCTGCGACACCGCGCGGTTCACCTGCTCGATCCCGTCGCGCTGCTCGTTCGACGCGGCCGCGATCTCGGTCATGATGCCCGTCACGCGGCCGATCGCCTGCTGGATGTCCTGCATCGTCGCGCCGGCCACGCCGACCAGCCGCGACCCCGTCGCGACACGCTCGACCGACTCGCCGATCAGCGTGCGGATCTCCTTCGCGGCCGACGCCGAGCGCTGCGCGAGCGTGCGCACTTCGCCCGCGACCACGGCGAAGCCGCGGCCCTGCTCGCCCGCGCGCGCGGCTTCGACCGCCGCATTCAGCGCAAGGATGTTGGTCTGGAACGCGATGCCCTCGATCGTGCCGATGATGTCGGCCACCTTCTGCGAACTCTGGTCGATCTCGTTCATCGTGCCGATCACTTCGCCGACGACCGTCGCGCCGCGCGTCGCGATCTCGCTCGCGTTGTCCGCGAACGCCTGCGCCTCGACCGCGTGATCGGCGTTCTGCTTCACGGTCGCCGTCAGCTGTTCCATGCTCGCGGCCGTCTCCTGCAGCGCGGACGCCTGCTCCTCGGTGCGCTGCGACAGGTCGGTGTTGCCGGCCGCGATCTGGTGCGTCGCGGTCGAGATCGCTTCGGAGCCCTGGCTGACCCGGCGCACCGTATCGGCGAGGCTGCGCTGCATGCCCGTCACGCCCTTGACCAGCTCGGCCATCTCGTCGCGCGACGACCAGCGCACTTCCGACGTCAGGTCGCCGTCCGACAGGCGGCGGAAATGCGACAGCAGACGGTTCACCGGTTGCGTGATCGCGAAATGCAGGCCGATCGCGCAGCCGAGGCACGCGGCGAGACCGAACGCAATGCCGGCGATCGCGCCCGCGCGCATCCAGCCGTAATAGGTCTGCGCGGTGTCGTAGACGTCCTTGCCGCGCGCGGCCTGGTACGCGTCAAGCGCATCGGTCGCCTGCGTGAGCGCGACCGACAGCGGCGGCGCGACCGTCATCAACAGCCGGTCGGCATCGTCGCGATGCCCCGCGCGGATCGCGTCGATCAACGGCTTCAACGCCTGTCCGATCAGCGCCTGGCGCGCGGCGTCGAGCCGCGTCGCGAGCGGGCTTTCGTCGCCGTCGTGCGGCATCGTCGCATAGGTGCGCCACGCGGCGTCGGCCTTCGCGAGATAGTTCTCCGCCTTGTTGACGAGATCGGGCACTTCCGGCGCCTCGGGATGCAGCAGCGCGCGGTCGAGCGTGGTGCGCACGATCGTCAGGTTCAGGCTCGCGGCGGACAGCGCGGTCTTCGCGGCCAACTGGCGCGTATAGGCCTCGTCGAGCGCACGGTTCGAGCGCTGCATGCCGGTCAGGCCGATCAGGCCCGAAACAACGAGCAGCACGGCGACGAGGCCGAGCGTGGAAAAAATCCGCGTACGGATCGAGAAGCGGGAAAACAGGGCGTTCAGGTTCATGACGGGACGTGAGCGGTAAAGAGTGCCGCGGCAATCGGTCCGCGGCACTCTGGATTACGGTTAGCCTGCAAAAAACTTGAGCCCCGCCCGCTGCCCGGCTGACCGTGATCAATTTTGCGGCAGGCAATCTTCTGTTACCGATGCAACAAATCCAGATGCGGCAGAAATTGACCAGGCAATAAATTGACTCTATATTTCGACCCATTCCCTGCCATGGCAGATATCTCGATGAGAACCGATACCTTCCTTGCCCCTCCGGCCGCCGAAGCGGCCCGTCGCGACGCACCGACCGGGCTGATCGTCGCCGCGCTGCTGCTCGTCATGCTGCTGTCCGCACTCGACCAGACGATCGTGTCGACCGCGCTGCCGACCATCGTCGGCGAGCTCGGCGGCCTCGACCAGCTGTCGTGGGTGGTCACGGCGTATTTGCTGTCGTCGACGGTCGTCCTGCCGCTGTACGGCAAGCTTGGCGACCTGTACGGCCGCAAGATCGTGCTGCAGGCGGCGATCGTGCTGTTTCTCGCCGGTTCCGCGCTGTGCGGCATGGCGCAGGACATGACGCAGCTGATCGTGCTGCGCGCGCTGCAAGGGCTCGGCGGCGGCGGGCTGATGGTCGTCACGATGGCCGCGATCGGCGACCTCGTGCCGCCCGACCGCCGGGCGCGCTATCAGGGGATGTTCGGCGGCGTGTACGGCCTCGCGACGATCGTCGGACCGCTGCTCGGCGGCTTCCTGGTCGAACATCTGTCGTGGCGCTGGATCTTCACGATCAACCTGCCGCTCGGCTTCGTCGCACTCGGGGTGATCGGCGTCGCGTTCCGGCCGCACACCGCGCACGTGAAGCACCGGATCGACTATATGGGCGCCGCGTTCCTCGCAACGGCCCTTACCTGCGTGATCCTGTTCACGAGCGAAGGCGGATCGCTGCTGCCGTGGTCGTCGGCGCAGCTGTGGATGACGCTGGTGCTCGGCGTAGTCGCGATCGGCGGCTTCATCTACGAGGAACGGCTCGCGGCCGAGCCGATCATGCCGCTCGAACTGTTCCGCCAGCGCACCTTCGTGCTGATGAGCCTGATCGGCTTCGTCGTCGGCATCGCGCTGTTCGGTTCGGTCACGTTCATTCCGCTCTATCTGCAGGTGGTGAAGGGCTCGACGCCGTCGCAGGCCGGGATGCAGCTGCTGCCGATGATGGGCGGGATGCTCGCGATGTCGGTCGCGAGCGGCCGGCTGATCTCGCGGCTCGGCACGTATCGGCCGTTTCCGATCGCGGGGACGCTGATCGGCGGCATCGCGATGGCGCTGCTGTCGACGCTGACGCTCGACACGCCGCTGCACACGATGTACGCCTACATGGCGCTGCTCGGGATCGGGCTCGGCATGGTGATGCCGGTGCTCACGCTCGCCGTGCAGAACACGGTCGAGTTCCGGCACATGGGGGTCGCGACGTCGGGCGCGACGCTGTTCCGCTCGATCGGCGGCTCGCTCGGCGTCGCCGCATTCGGCGCGCTGTTCTCGCACGGGCTGCAGTCGCGAATCACGCAGGCGCTGCCGGCCGGCACGGAGCTGCCGCCCGCGCTCGGTCCGGCGGTCGTGCACCAGTTGCCGGATGCGGTGCGCGAGGCGTACCTGCATGCGTTCGCCGGGTCGCTGCACGTGGTGTATCTCTCGGCCGCGGGCGTGATCGCGATCGCTTTCGTGCTCGCGTGGTTCGTCGAAAGCGCGCCGCTGCGCAAGCATCACTGATCGGCGGGCACGCAGCGGCACCGTGGCTCCGCCGCCTGCCCGCGGATCGGCGCAGCGAGACGACCGTTCACGACGCGAGGTCCGCCGTCACGGCACCAGCACCACCCCGCCCGTCGTCTGTCGCGATTCCAGCAAACGATGCGCGTCGGCCGCCTGGTCGAGCGGCAGCCGCGCGCCGATCTCCACGTGCATCCCGCCCGAGAGCCGTTCGAGCGTCGCGCGCGCCGCCTCCCGATACCCCGCCACGTCACGCGCGATGAAGCCCAGCACGCTCGGCCGCGCCAGCGCGATCGAGCGGGCCGGGCCCAGTTCATCGAGGTCGATCGTCTGCCGGGCGCCAATCGCGGCAACCTGCCCGATGCTCGCGACCATCCCGAACGGCCGGACCGCGCCGAGCGTGCGCGTCAGCACGTCGCCGCCGATCCCGTCGATCGCATAGTCGACGCCCGCGCCGCCGCCGAACGCACGGGCCGCCGCGACGAAATCCTCCTCGCGGTAGTCGACCACCACTTCCGCCCCTCGCGCGTGCACCAGTGCCGCCTTCGCGGCCGAGCCGACCGTGCCGATCACCCGCGCGCCGAGCGCGCGCGCCCACTGCGTCGCCAGCAACCCGACGCCGCCGGCCGCCGCGTGCACGAGGACGGTGTCGCCGGCCCCCACGTGGCGCACGCGGTGCAGCAGCATGTAGACGGTAATGCCCTTCAGCAGCCCGGCCGCGACCGCGTCGTCGCTCACGCCGTCGGGCACGGGCACCACGCGCTCGGCAGGCAGCGTGCGCAGGCTCGCGTAGCTGCCGGTCGGCAGCCCCGCATACGCAACGCGCTGGCCCGGCACCAGCCCCGTCACGCCGTGCCCGACCGCATCGACCACGCCGGCCGCCTCGACACCCAGCGCGTCCGGCAGGGCCGGCAACGGATGCGCGCCGGTCCTGAAATAGATGTCGACGAAATTCACGCCGACGGCGGTCTGGCGAATCCGCACCTCGCCGGCCCCGGGCGGCACGACGGGCGCATCGACGCGGCGCAGCACGCCGGCGTCGCCGTAGCGGTCGATCCCGATCCGGGTGGCAGTGGCAGTCTGGGTCATGACGTTCCTCGCAATCGAATGATGTGACACGATCATCCCATCGTGCATAATCGATCGGAATTCCCGTTTCACGCCCATCTACCGTGCAAAATTCGACCGATCCGACGCCGGCGTCCGCGCCGCCGATGAGCTGGGACGACCTCCGCTATTTCCTGGCGGTGATGCGCGGCGGCAGCCTGTCGGCCGCCGCGCGAACGCTGCAGGTCCAGCACTCGACGGTCGCCCGGCGCATCGATGCGCTGGAGTCCGCGCTCGGCATCCGGCTGTTCGACCGGCTGCCACGCGGCTGGCCGCCGACCGACGAAGGCCTGCACCTCGCCGAGCATGCCGCGCGCGTCGAAGCCGACGTGCATGCGTTCGCGCGCGCCGCGCAGGGGGCGGCGGCGCTCGACGGTGTCGTGCGCGTGTCGGCGTCGCCGGTATTCGCGAGCCACTTCCTCGCGCCGCGGCTCGCCCGCGCGCAGCGCGCATGGCCCGCGCTGCGGATCGACCTGATGGGCGAGATGCACGCGGCCAACCTCTACGCGCGCGAAGCCGACCTCGCGGTGCGCCTGTCGCGGCCGAGCGAGCCGGGGCTGGCCGCGCGCCGGCTCGGCACGATGCGCTTCGCGCTGTGCGCGTCGCCCGACTGGGCCGCCGCGCCGCCCGACACCTGGGCATTCCTCGGCTACGACGACGCCCTCGCACAAATGCCGCAGCAGCAATGGCTCGAGCGCTTCGCGGCCGGGCGCCGCTTCGCGTTCATCGCCAACGATCTGGCCGCGCTCCATCGCGCCTGCGTGGCCGGCGCGGGCGTCGCGTTGCTGCCGCGCTTTCTCGTCGACACGTCGGCGACGGATGCGGACGCGGGCACGCCGGCTGCGGCCGATCCGTCGCTGTCGACTGCCGCCGCGCTCGTCGAGTTGACGTCTGCGCCCCGATGCGATGTCGAGCGCGAGATCTGGCTCGTCGTCCACCCGGACGTGCGGCGCTCGCCGCGCGTGCAGCGCGTCGCGGATGCAATCGCCGACGCGGTTCGCGATGCGGACGGCCATTTGTAGGCGCGGCTTCTCCTGGCCGCGCGACGCGACCCATGCCTTTACGGCGCCGCCTCGCGGCCGGCATAGTAGCGGTTTCGTCCGCCCGTTCCGCCACCATGCCCGCCGCCCCCGCCTGCGTCGTCCGCGACGCGACCGATACCGATCTCGCCGCCATTCACGCGATCTACGCACACCATGTGCGCCACAGCGTCGCGTCGTTCGAGGAGACGCCGCCCGACGTCGGCGAACTGCGCGCGCGCCGCGACGCGGTGCTGCGTCACGAGCTGCCCTATCTCGTCGCGGAATGCGACGGCCGCATCGCCGGCTACGCGTACGCGACGCCGTATCGCACGCGCAGCGCGTACCGCCACACGATCGAGGATTCGATCTACATCGACGACGCGCAGCGCGGCCGCGGCATCGGCCGCGCGCTGCTCGCGGCGCTGATCGCGCGGTGCGAGGCCGGCCCGTGGCGGCAGATGATCGCGGTGATCGCCGACGGCGGCACCGGCGGCTCGACGTCGCTGCACCGCGCATTCGGCTTCGAGCCGGCAGGCGTGCTGAAGGCGGTCGGTTTCAAGCACGGCCGCTGGATCGATACCATGCTGATGCAGCGCGCGCTCGGCGACGGCGCACGCACCCTTCCCGCCTCGCCCGAGCCTGTCGCGTCGCGCTAGAATGGCCGCATGCCAAAACAGACTCCAACCATGCCAGACGAGGCCGCACCGGATTCCCGCAACGAGTACACGGTCGACGAACTCGCGCGCGTGTCCGACACGACCGTACGCAACGTCCGCGCATACCAGGATCGCGGACTGCTCGCGCCGCCCGAGAAGCGCGGGCGCGTCGGCATCTACGACGACACGCACGTCGCCCGCCTGAAGCTGATCAACCACCTGCTCGCGCGCGGCTACACGCTGTCGAACATCCAGGACTTGATCATGGCGATCGACGAGGGTCACGACCTGCGTTCGATCCTCGGCCTGGAAAACGCGATCGGCGGCCGCTGGTCGCACGAACTGCCGAAGACCTATTCGCTCGCGCAGCTCGCGCAGATGTTCGGCCCGCAGACGGCGTCGCAACTGTCACGCGTGACAGAGCTCGGTCTGCTCGAACGGCGCGGCCTGTCGTTCGTCGCGAAAAGCCCCGCACTGCTCGAAGCGGCAGCCGCGATGACCAAGGAAGGCATCCCGCCGCGCGAGCTGCTCGACGTGATCAGCCTCGCGCGGCCGCATTTCGACGCGATCGCGCGGCTGCTCGTCGATCTCGTCGTGAAGCGGCTCGACCGCTACGACGCCGGCACGCTGCCGCCGGTCACCGACGTGCCCGCGCTCGTCGACGCGATCTGGCGCCTGCGCCCGCTTGCGGCCGTGTTCGTCGAAGGCGAGACGAACCGAGCGCTCGAGACGGCGGCAAGCGCCTATCTCGGCGGCCGCGTCGCGACTATCCTCGACAAGAAGCTCAGCGACGAAGCGGCACGACAGGCCGGCACGCCCGATCCGCAAGGCGACGGCGACAAAGCATAGGACCGCCGCCGTCATATTCATATCGGCAATGCTTCGTTTGCGGGCCCGACCGCCCATGCGACGATTCTTCCAACCGAGCGGCACGCGTCGCTCCCCGAAGACGTTTCGCATGGAGTCTGTTCGATGATTCGTTTCACCCGCTGGATCACCCGCGCCGCTGCGACGGCGCTCATCGCCGTCGCAGCCACATCCGCGTTCGCGCAGGGCGGCGCCGACAAGGTCGTGCGCATCGGCTACCAGAAGGCCGGCCTGCTGTCGATCATCAAGGCGCAGGGCTCGATTGAAGCGCGCCTCAAGCCGCTCGGCTACGACGTCCAGTGGTTCGAATTCCCGGCCGGCCCGCAACTGCTCGAGGCGCTGAACGCGAACAGCATCGACTTCGGCTATACGGGCGCGCCGCCGCCGGTGTTTGCGCAAGCAGCCGGCGTGCGCTTCGTGTACGTCGGCGCGGAGCCGCCGTCGCCGCACAACGAAGCTGTGTTCGTGAAGGCCGATTCGCCGATCCGCTCACTCGCCGACCTGCGCGGCAAGAAGGTCGCGCTGCAGAAGGGTTCGAGCGCGAACTACCTGCTGCTCCAGGCGCTCAAGCAAGCGGGTGTGCGCTACGACGAGATCCGCCCCGTGTACCTGCCGCCCGCCGATGCGCGTGCTGCGTTCGAGAGCGGCAACGTCGACGCGTGGGCCGTCTGGGATCCGTACTACGCAGCCGCGCAGAGTTCGCTGAAGATTCGTACGCTGTCCGACTACACGGGTCTTACGCCCGCGAACAACTTCTACGAGGCGACGCGTGATTTTGCCGAGCAGCATGCCGACGTGATCGGCGCGCTCCTGAAGCAGGCGCGTGAGACGGGGCTGTGGGTCAACGGGCACCCAGCCGAGACGGCCGCGCTGATCGCGCCGAAGGTCGGCCTGCCGCCGCCGCTCGTGGAAACGTGGATCAAGCGCGTGCCGTTCGGTGCGGTGCCGATCGACGAGAAGATCGTCGCGGTGCAGCAGGGGGTGGCCGATGCGTTCTACGCCGCGAAACTGATTCCGCAGAAGCTGAGCGTCGCGGATAACGCGTGGACCGACAAGCGTGTGGCAACGGCTTCGGTGGCGAAGTAACGGGCGACGCGCACTCATTTGGAAAAGGCCGACGGGTGCCCTGCCCGTCGGCCTTTTTCGTTCTTCGTGGATTTTCGGGGGAATGTCGAATGTCGGGCGCACTGTCGGCGTTCAGCCTTCTTCCAGCACTTCTGAACTGCCATCACACGTCGATTCCGCGAGGACAATTGATCTTCTGCGCGTGGTCCGGTGAGGTAGCTACGGACGTTCGGCTATCGTGCGGTATCTCGCGGCCGGGCCCGACGCGTACTTGCGGGTTCGGCCAGAAAGAGTCATACGCCGTCTCGCCGAGCCGGACCTGCTGGCGACCGCTTTGTCTCATGAATCGACGGGAACTTCCGGATTGCCGCTATCGAGACTATGGTTCTCTTGTATTCCTGTCCCGCTTCGGGGCAGTAGCCCATTTGACGGAACCGAAATACGAAGTGCCAAAGTAGAGGCGGCTCGCCCGGATGTTCCGTGTTTCGCCCTGTCGCATGCATCGGACTAGTCGGCGGATTGCGTACCGCGCTCCTGCCGCCGGGTCGCCAGATCGGGCGCAAGCGCTGTCAGGCTTCACCGACGGCCGGCGCGTGCAATGCGACATCGGCCACCGCAACGAACCATTTGAAAGGATCGATCATGCCTGCATTGGTGGAAGCGACCAAGGACGCCATCGAAAGCCTCTTGCCTGAGCTCGAAGCGATCTACAAGGACCTGCATGAGCATCCCGAACTGTCGATGCAGGAAGTGCGCACCGCACGTATTGCAGCCGATTATCTCGAAAATGTCGGCTATGACGTTACGCGGGGAGTCGGCGTGACCGGCGTCGTGGCGGTGTTACGCAACGGCGACGGTCCGACTGTCATGTTGCGCGCCGACATGGATGCGCTTCCGATGGCAGAAGCGACCGGATTGCCGTATGCCAGCACGGCGAGAGCGAAGGACGAGGATGGCCTCGAAGTGGGCGTCGCGCACTCGTGCGGCCACGACATGCACGTGACCTGGCTGATGGGTGTGACGCATCTGATGGCTGCGCACCGGGAAGCCTGGCGCGGCACGCTGATGGCTGTCTTTCAGCCGGGCGAGGAAGTGGCGCGCGGCGCCCGCAACATGATTGACGACGGCATGGCCGAACGCTTCCCGAAGCCTGACGTGATCCTTGGCCAGCACGTCATGGTTGGCGCGGCGGGCACGGTCGGCTATCGGAGCGGCACGATTCTCTCGGCCGGCGACAGTTTGAAGGTAAGGCTGTTTGGACGCGGTTCGCACGGATCGCAGCCACAAACCTCGATCGATCCGGTCATCATGGCGGCGTCGACGACGCTCCGTCTGCAGACGATCGTATCGCGGGAAATCTCCCCGCGCGATAGTGCGGTGCTGACGATTGGTGCGCTGCAGGCGGGAACGAAAGAGAACATCATCCCCGACGACGCGACGCTCAAGCTCAACATGCGCACATTCGACGAAGACGTGCGCGAATACATGCTGGGGGCGATCCGTCGCATCTGTTGCGCGGAATGCATGGCTTCCAACGCACCACGCGAGCCCGAATTCACGACGCTCTCGAGCTATCCGCTGACGATCAACGACGCGCAGACAACCGAGCGTGTGCGGGCGGCTTTCGAAGCACACTTTGGCGAGCGCGCCTACGAAACGCCCCCGGCAGCGGCGAGCGAGGACTTCAGCGTATTCGGGCGCGAATGGGGCGTGCCATATGGGTTCTGGTTCATCGGCGGGACCGATCCGGATACGTTTAGAAAGGCGTTGGCAGAGAAAAAGCTCAACGAGATTCCCAGCAACCATTCGCCGAAGTTCGCGCCGGTACTCGACCCGACGCTGCGTACGGGGCTGGAAGCGATGCTATGCGCGGCCGGGGCGTGGCTCGACAAGCGAGATGCACCGGCGTGAATTCGCACGCGGCCTACTTCACCCTCGATCTGGTCGGGACTTTCGTATTCGCGATGAGCGGCGCTGTTGCCGCTCGCCAAAAGCGGCTGGACCTGTTCGGCATCTTGTCCATCGCGTTCATGGTGGCATGCGGCGGCGGAATCGTGCGTGACGTCTGCATTGGTGCGATTCCGCCGGCAGGGCTTTCAAACTGGAGATATCTGGCGGCTTCCGTGCTCGCGACCGCGGTCGCGATTTTCGCGTATGCGCCGGTACGCCGTCTACGGCAGCCCGTCCTCTTCTTCGATGCGATTGGGCTCGGCCTGTTCGCCGTTGCGGGTGCGCAAAAGGCACTGAGCTTCGGACACAATGCGGAGCTCGCCATTTTGCTCGGGATCGTGACTGCGGTCGGCGGCGGTGTCATGCGCGACGTCGTGCTTTCGCGCCTGCCGGCCATTTTGGACCGCGAGGTCTATGCGACGGCTGCGCTCGCCGGTGCGGGCACACAAGTTCTGTTCTCATCGGCGCACTGGACGCAGTGGTGGACGCCATGGTTCGCGACAATCCTCTGCGTCGCCATTCGGCTTGCTTCGCTTCGGTTTGGCTGGCGCTTGCCCACCTTTCGTGGGCAGCGCGCCAGCGAGCTTCCCGACGACGAATAGCCGGCGTGGACGTGCGAATCCGACAACACCCAGGTCCTCACGATTGCATGTTTACCGCGCGCAGGTCGGCTCAAGGGAGGTGCGGATTCGTGCTGCCCTTGCAAGTACAACGCGATGCACTCGATTGATGTTCCTGATCACCCACCGATACTGCATACCGCGCTGCGCGTGACCCGATCCAGACAAGAAAGGTTCATCGCGGATTTCCAGGGAACGGGGAGGAACGTCGGCGTTCGGCCAGATTCGGTCACTCGACCCTCGTTGACAGTTCGAGATACAGAAGCCGACGAAGGTGTCTCCCGACGGATGCTTCCTGCTTAAAAGCCCG
>NZ_LOWY01000089.1:0-1147 GCF_001524185.1 Burkholderia sp. FL-7-2-10-S1-D7
CGCCCGGCGCGTCGCAGCGACGACGATGCGCGTCCGCGCCGCGCAGGCGCCGAAGGCGGCGCACGTGCGCCCTATCGTGACAAGACAGCCGGCGCTGGCGAAAAGCGCAGCTTCGGCGAACGCCGTACGTCGTCCGATCGCCCGGCGCGCCCTGCACGCGAAAGCGAGCGCAGCAACACCGAGCGCCACTCGACGGGCGCCGCGCTAAAGACCGCACAACCGGTCAAGCGCCGCGCCGCCGACGTCGACCACGGCGACGAAACGGGCCTGATGCGCCTGTCGAAGCGCATGTCCGAACTCGGCCTGTGCTCGCGCCGCGAAGCGGACGAATGGATCGAAAAGGGCTGGGTGCTCGTCGACGGCGAACGCATCGACACGCTCGGTACCAAGGTCCGCCCGGACCAGAAGATCGAGATCGACGAGCGCGCGAGCGCCGCGCAGGCCGCGCAGGTGACGATCCTGCTGCACAAGCCGGTCGGCTATGTGTCGGGTCAGGCGGAAGACGGCTACGAGCCGGCATCGGTGCTGATCACGCGCGCGAACCAGTGGAGCGGCGACCGCTCGCAACTGCGCTTCTCGCCGCAGCACCTGCATGCGCTCGCACCGGCCGGGCGGCTCGACATCGATTCGACCGGCCTGCTCGTGCTGACGCAGAACGGCCGGATCGCGAAGCAGCTGATCGGCGAGCAGTCGGACATCGACAAGGAATACCTGGTGCGCGTGCGCTTCGGCGAGCGGCTGATCGACATCGACCAGCACTTCCCCGCGGAATCGCTCGCGAAGCTGCGTCACGGCCTCGAGCTCGACGGCGTTCCGCTGAAGCCCGCGATGGTGAGCTGGCAGAACGGCGAACAGCTGCGTTTCGTGCTGCGCGAAGGCAAGAAGCGCCAGATCCGCCGCATGTGCGAGCTGGTCGGTCTCGAAGTGATCGGCCTGAAACGCGTGCGGATGGGCCGCGTGATGCTCGGCGCGTTGCCGCAAGGGCAATGGCGCTACCTGTCGGCTGACGAGTCGTTCTGACGGCGGCCTCGCGTTGCTTGCGACGCCATGAAAAAAGCCCGCGCAAGCGGTAATGCCGTTCAGTTAAGGTTCTTTCTGAGGAACCGGACAGCGTAACGAGCGGGACGGGACTTGACGGCCCGATATC